>NZ_JACVPE010000008.1:0-23185 GCF_018882005.1 Polynucleobacter sp. es-GGE-1 | reverse complement strand
AATTTAGTCAGACCACACTCAAGTTTGGATTATCAAACCCCAACAGAGTTTGTCGCTGGATGGCAAAAAGAATTAATAACGGGAGCCAGAGTTTCTAGATGAGATTGGTCCGATAAAACCAGACAGGTCACCTCAAAAGGGGGATACTTGTTCAAGCTTTATTAATTGACAATCAGTTGGCATGCAATATCTAGACCTGTTCCCATGAAATTAATGTCAACCCAATCTAGTGACCTGAAAGAGCATGTTTTTTTAATTGAAGATGACATCACATTGTCTGCCAGCATCTGCTCATCGCTCGAGTATTTAAATTACTGCGTTCACAAATTCACTTGCGCAGAAGACTTTTTAATCTCGAATATATCGTCGTTCTCCCCCGCAGTAATATTGTCTGACGTTGCTTTACCAGGCTATTCTGGCATAGAGCTACAATCAAAATTAGTAGCTTTAGAGCACTCTATACCCATCATTTTTATTAGCGGTGAATGCTCTGCAGCCGAGTCTGCCCAAGGTATCAAGCAAGGTGCTGTGGAGTTTTTGGCTAAACCGTTTCGTAGAGATGATCTGCTAAATGCCATTAGTTGGGGGATTCAGTTACATCGCAATTACCTCAAACACACTGAGCTCAAGGCTGCTGCAACTGAAATACTAGATCGCCTAGCCCCAAGGGAGCGTGAAGTTTTTAATCATCTAGTGTCTGGTTGTACAAACCAACAAATGTCCGTGGGCCTTAATTTATCTCTAGAAACTATTAAGCAATACAAAAAACAAATAAAACAAAAATTAGAGGTATCTGACCTTTCGGACCTCATTGCATTATCAAAGGTGGCTTCAAATAAACGATCCGCCTAATTGCCTCAGCCTAGCTTGCCTGCTATCCCTCTTTTGAGGGATTTTTTTTGTTTGCTGGAATTGGTATGGTTCGGTAGCTCATAAGTTTCATTTACTTAGATCCCTCTACTTTTGTCTGTTTTAGGTCTTTTACTGAATAAAAATTAATGCACCTAATCAACTCTTAGCTATATCTAAATCTGGCATCATGAAAACACCACCATCACAGTTTCACAATATCCCCCTAAGTCTTTTTACTGCTCTCTCTATCACCTTATCGGGTGGGGTAATAGCGCAGTCCATGTCTGACCTACTCACTTTAGGGGGAACCTATAGTTACGCCAGGGGCGTCTCTGCTGATGGCTCAGTGATTGTGGGAGATAGCACTATTATTGGCGATCGCACAAGACATGCCTTTAAATACTCTGGCGGAGTGATGACTGACCTACTCACTTTAGGGGGAACCTATAGTTACGCCAGGGGCGTCTCTGCTGATGGCTCAGTGATTGTGGGGTATAGCGATATTACGGGCAATAGCGCAAGCCACGCCTTTAAATACTCCGGCGGAGTGATGACTGACCTACTCACTTTAGGGGGAACCAATAGTCGCGCCTATGGCGTCTCTGCTGATGGCTCAGTGATTGTGGGAGATAGCGATATTACGGGCAATAGCGCATACCACGCCTTTAAATACTCCGGCGGAGTGATGTCTGACCTAGGCACTTTAGGGGGAACCTATAGTCGCGCCTATGGCGTCTCTGCTGATGGCTCAGTGATTGTGGGAGGTAGCAATATTGCGGGCGATAAGGCAACCCATGCCTTTGTCTACAGAGTAGCTGACGATGGTGGTGGTGGCGGCGGTGTGATGGTTGATGTGCCCAATACCTACAGTGCACTCGCTACCAATAGCTATCAACTCAATTCTTTGCTGAATGCTCAAAACACCGCATTAGCTGTGAACTTAAACAGTGATTGCACCGTCTATGGCGCTAATAATGTGTGCGTTGGGGTTGGTGGTCGCTATACCAATGTCAGTAGCCCAACAACAAGTCAAACAGCGGGCAATATTCAATTAGGCTATCGCTTTGATCCTAGCTTTAGGGCTGGTGTATTTTTAGATCAAGGTATTAGTAACACCACCCCGAATAACTACACCGTCAAAAACTCCCAACCTTTAGCAGGACTTTTTGCAGTCTATGCTCCTAGTGGTACTAACTTAGGAGTGCAAGTCAAAGCCTCGGCAGCTTACAGTAGCAATGGCGTTAATGTCACTCGCACGACTTTAGCTAATACTGAATCGGGTCAAGGAACTTCCACCATGACCACCCAAGGCGCTCAGTTAGAAAGCGCTTATGGTTTTGCAGTGGGCAATAGTTGGGTTGCTTCTCCATTAATAGGTGTGAGAGCGACTTCAGTTGTTCGTAATAGCTATACCGAAACTGCGGGAGCCACTTTCCCAATTACGTATAACTCAGTAACCCAATCAGCGACAACTGCTTACGCAGGAGCTAAGGTCATGGGTTATGTCACTCCAACAGTAAGCGTCGGAGCCAGTGCAGGAGTAGAGCAAGATCTCAATAGCAGTATGAGTAACTACAGTGGCTCGATTTATTACTTAGGTGCATTTAGTTTGGCTGCACCCAGCATTCAAAAGACTAGACCTTTTGTAAGTGCTAATGCCGATTATTGGATTGAAAAGAATCAACGAGTTAGTCTCAGTACTTACTACAACCAGCAATCACTGAATACTTCTAACGGTATAACAGCCATGCTTAATTACATAATTGGCTTGTAAGAAAACTAATCTAGCTTCATCAAGAACCCGCAAGTTGTACTTTGCGGGTTTTTTTATTGCCTGTGAGCGGCCGCTTTGGGTCGGTAGCGGTCATTGGTTAAACAAGCGTTACTTTAAGTAACGCTTGCAAATCATTCAAAAGTACTTTGGAGCAACGAGGTGTTAGACGGTTGCTCCAAAAATCCTTTAGTTTTGAAAACCAAAGACCGATAGACCACTTCTTTTAAATCCCCGAATTTACTTACACATTTGCTTACACACCGACACTGACCACCCGCAGAGCCCCTGTTTATATGGGTCTATCTTGGGCTTCTGCTCTCATAACCAGAGAACCTAAAGTTACCCTAAAACACACAAAAGGCTAGCTTTTGAGACTAAAGGTGAGGTTTGGTCATTTGAGCGTTACTTTAAGTAACGCTTGGGGTGCTAGAAAGTGTGTAGGCAAATATTGCACAGTTTTAGTTGAATTTTGATGTGAAGATTGGTCGGTCATGCTCAGCATTGGTTGATCCAATTCTGAGCTACTAGGGATGATTAAAAAATTATTTCCCCCAAACACTTGCTAGCCATGGCTGTTGCTCAATGGGCAGTCCACTTGGCCTATAGTAATGTTCAATTTCAGTGAACTGTGCATGGGTCATAAAAGATCTCCAAGCTGCTAGATCGTGATAAGAGCCAAAGCGATCTCCGTACCAACTTTCCTCGTTATTACCACGAGGATTTGAGCTAAAAAGAATGCCATTGGGCTTTAAGCATGCCCATAAATTACTTAGCACCTTAGGCAATAGCTTATTAGGAATATGAAATAGTGAAGCGTTAGCAAAAATACCGTCAAATGTGCTATCTGGCAAAGATAAGTTAAAAAAATCCTGGACTAAGATTTCACAACCACTTTTAGTTCTGGCTATTTGAGCGGCTTGTTGACTACCTTCAAGCCCAATAGCGACATGACCAAGTTTGGTAAAGGTTTGAAGATCTCTTCCTGGGCCACATCCAAAATCAAGAATATGAAACGGTGGCTCAGTCTTGATTGCTCTCAATAGAGCATCAATATTTTGACTGACATCATGATCTTTTGTGCCCTCGTAATAAGAAAAGGCATTTTGATCATAATGCGCAATGGTTTTTTGTGAGATTAAAGCAGATTCATATGCGAGATTTTTTAATGTAGACATAGTGAGTTGCCAGAAATATCGCCGTTAGAGTTGATGCTTAAATTAAGACTATTCTTTTGACGCCTCGATTGCTATGCTTAAGCTTATCTCATCGCCAACAAATGGTACATATTTTCCTAGATCAAATTCTGAGCGGCTTAACTTCGCGCTTGCGTTTGCACCACACATATATTTAAAGGTAATAAAGTTACGGCTACAGGCAAAGTTGCTTACTTCAATATCAATAGGCTTAGTGATGCCCTTAATAGTTAACTCACCTGAGATTGACGTAATGGCCTGATTATTGAATGTAAGCTTATCGGAAGTGAATTTAGCTACAGGAAACTTTTCTGAATAAAAGTAATCTTCGGTTCTAAGTAGCTTATTAAAGGTATCGGAGCCTGTGCTGACAGAGCCGGTCTCAATTGAAATATCTATAGTGCCGCCATCCATTTGATCATTGAGTGTGATGGTGCCACTCACCTTATCAAAACGACTGGTTTGAATTGAATAACCTAAATGTTTGTAGCTAAAGCTAACAAAGGTGTGCTCAGAATCGGTAGTGTAAATTTCTGCTGCTTGGGCTGAGGAAGTGACCAAGGCCAGGAGAAGGGCATTTATATAAAAAAAGTTCATTGGATATTTTAGGTGTTGATATGAGTATGTGCTGAAAAAGACGCTATTTTCAAGTAGAGGCCTAAATACCTTATCTTTGAGGTCTTTTTATCAGCCGAGGCATCCATTTGGCTTTCAAAAGATAAGCAAAAGTAAGCATAAAATCGTTTTATATGAGTTAATTCATGTAATGAACGCTTGCATCAAGCGTAATCCTGAAATCATCACATAAACAGTCTTTAGCTATGCCTCTCCGCAATTCACCAAGTCAAATACGAGACTTAGACGATCTAAGTCAATTGAGCGATATTGTTTCTGATAAGCGCAGGGGTCAATGTTCATTAGCCAAAAAGTCAAGACGTAATCGACATTACGAAAAACAATTTATTCGTAATACGGTTATGCGTATACCTATCAATCCATCCGAAGAGCAGATGGATTCTTAAGCGATATCTTTGTATTTAATTAACTCAATAGGAAGAATCATGTTTAGTCACATTATGCTGGGCGCAAATGATTTAGAAGTTTCAAAAAATTTCTATGATGCTGCCCTAGGAGCACTGGGTATCAAAGCTGGGAGCTTTAGTCATGGCAAATACTTTTATCGCGGCCCCGGTGGTGTCTTTGCCATTACCAAGCCTATCGATGGTAACGAGGCGACTCATGCCAATGGCGGCACAATCGGCTTTAGTGCTAAATCAATCGCTGATGTAGACGCGTTTCATGCCATCGGCGTTGCTCATGGTGGAACTTCTTGTGAGGGTGATCCAGGTTATCGAGAGGGTGTCGCTGGCACTATTTATATTGCTTGGCTCAGAGATCCTGCTGGCAATAAGATTTGCGCACTTCATCGACCTCCTAAATCAGCTTAGAGTAGTTAGCTATAAGCGTTTTTAGATCAAAGAGCAGCTATTCATAATTTAGTAAATGACTATTGCAATCTATTATTTTAGAAATGATCTCCGCTTAGAAGATAATCCCGCATTTATGTTGGCTTGTAAGAATGTAGATTTTCTGCTCCCTATCTATATACATGAAGAGAAATATGAAGAAGAGACTTGCTGGGGATTTCCACGGGTTGATCATCGCCGTAAAGTATTTTTACAAGAGTCCTTAGAGGATTTAAGAACACGACTAAGGCATTTAGGATCTGATTTATTTGAGCTGGCAGGCGATTTCAAGGAAACATTCACTAGCCTACGCATCAATTTCGATGTGAGTCAGATTTACTGCGAGCAAATCGAGGCACCCGAAGAATTAGAGCAGGTGAGAGTGTTAAAGAATATTGGGTTTGAGGTAATTTGCACATGGCAATCGAGCATGCTTGAGCCTCAGAGTTTGCCATTTCAATTAGAGCAAATGCCTGATGTATTTACACAATTTCGTCAGCAAGTAGAAAAGCAGAAATTAAGGTTTGCAAATCCTACTGAAGCTCCGACTAAGATCCCTCTCTTGTCAATGGGTACTGAGGCTATAAATCAAGCCTCTTATCTTGAAACGCAATTTGATATGAAGTCATTTCTGGGCGGAGAAAGTAGAGCGCTTTTACATATTGAGCAGTATTTTGATAGGCGCCTACCGGATACCTATAAGCAGACCCGAAATCAGCTTATTGGCATGGATTATTCCAGTAAATTTTCCCCATGGCTCGCATTAGGTTGTTGCTCTGCTAGATCTATAGCAAAAAAACTCACAGAGTATGAGCTTCAGTATGGCGCAAATGATGGTACTTATTGGCTTTGGTTTGAACTACTTTGGCGAGACTATTTTCGATTCCTACACTTTAAGTACGGCAATCAACTCTATCGATCAAAGGGCCTTAGTGCTGAATCTAATAATTCGTTTATTGAAGCAAAGTTCAATCAATGGATATCTGGCACTACTGGTGAACCATTGATTGACGCGGGTATGCGCGAGTTACTACAAACTGGGTATCTATCAAATCGTATGCGTCAGATTGTTGCAAGTTATTGGATTTACAATATGAAGGGTGATTGGCAAGCTGGCGCTGCTTGGTTTGAGTCACAGCTTGTTGACTATGATGTTTATAGCAATCAGGGAAATTGGCTATATATTGCTGGCAAAGGAACTGATCCCAGAGGGGGTAGACCAATGAATTTGGCTAAGCAAACTTCAGACCATGACCCTGATGGAATATATCGAAAGACCTGGCTGAGCTAGGTTGTATGCGCTACCCTTAAATTCTATATTAAGTAAATTTAAGCCGATTTTTACAAACGAACGATTGCTGTAGTCTTACTAAAACTCAAGAGTTAGTTGTGAGCTTGGTTCTGTAATTTTCACTCTAGAGTTATTGCGATCAGTCATTTTTGCTCGAGACGCATGTTTATCGATAACTGTTTTTTTGCCAGCTCGAACTTCTGATAAGTTGCGTCTGGTATGCAAGCGATCCTTAGATGCTTTTGTGGCGATAGCAAGATCTACTATTGGTTGGGGGATATCTCTACCAATTTCAATGCCAATATTGTTTTGTACTTCTTGAGGCATATTCCAAGGCTCAAAAAGCCAAGTATCTGGTACTTGACGCATATGAGGAAGCCATCTCCTAACAAAAAAGCCTCTCTGATCATGGTCTTGCGCTTGCTTGATCGGGTTATAGACGCGGGTCGTATTAATCCCGGTCGTGCCTGATTGCATTTGTAGTTGACTCCAGTGGATTCCGGGTTCGTAGTCTAAAAATTGGGTGGCTAGCCAATCTCCTACTGGTTTCCAGTGTAGCCACAGTGGATAGGCTGCAACGGAGACTAGCATCGCACGCATTCGAAAATTCAGCCATCCCGTTTCTCGTAGCATGATGACGCAGGCATCTACCATAGGCCAACCTGTCTTACCGTCCTTTAAGGCATTGAAGTAATCGTCATTGAATTCATTCTCGCGTAATGCATCATATCCACGGTGCATATTTCGCCACTCGATTTCAGGTTCGCTCTCAAGCTTTTGAATGAAATGGCAATGCCAGTACAAGCGACTCATGAAAGCAGTCAAGCCTGATTTCCTTCTACTCGCATCTGGCGACATTTGAAGCAACTCTTCATTGGTTGCTTGTACTACCTCCTTAATACTTAAACACCCATAGGTCATATATACCGATAAGCGGGAGCATGCATCTGGCGCTGATAGGGGCGATGAAATCCCACCTCGATACCACATACTTCGCTGTTTTAAAAAACTATTGAGTGTTTTAAGTGCAATGGATCGTCCTCCACGTTGCCTTGATGGTGGATTATGTTTTAGGTGCACAGGCGTCTGCATCATAGATGGAGTCAGATAAGGAGCGCTAGAGTTTGGTGTTTGTCTACTGGTACCTGAGGCATTCCAAAATTGAATTGGTCCAAGTTCACACAAAGGTGCTTCCATGTGCTTTTGCCAATGAGATTGCCATAAGTTACGATTTTTTAATCCCCTGGTTACTCCAAACTGAGGGTATTCACCCCAATGAATGCCGTGAGCCTGACACCATTTGTTAACTTCTTTATCTCTAGAGTACGTAAAACCGTTGCCAGTTTCTTGATGTGAATGCAAGCCTTGAAAAGGATTAGCTTGCCAAATTTTAGTAAGTACTTCAACGACTTCACCTTCATAGATTTCTAAAGTACCACTGTGCAAACGTAGTTGGTTTTCTAAATCCTGAAGGGACTCTCGAATAAACTCAAAGTGCTGAAGGGCAACATCTGACTGCATCCAAAGTGTTGGCTCAAGTATATAAATGCAGCGAACTGGGCCCCGCTTTGCAGCCTCAGTAAGAGCGGCATGATCTTCACAGCGCAAATCACGCTTAAACCAAACTAGTTGATAGCTCATACTTGATAAATTGAAAATATATTCGTCATGACCTTAGAAGATTTAACTAATCAATCGCTAGTTATTTTCGGCCTTACGTTTAGGGGTCAGTATAAATTGCGCAAGTAGGGCTAGACAAGCGGCAGGTATAGCACCAGAGAGCATCAAGGCTTGATCGTTTACAGCAAGCCCAGCAACTATTCGATCACCAAATCCACCTGCGCCTACTAACGCTGCAAGAGTGCAGGTACCAACGCCTATCACTGTAGCCGAAGCTAAGCCAGTTAAAATAATAGGTCTTGCATAGGGTAGCTCAATAGAAAGCAATAATTGCCGCTCATTACAACCAAGAGCTAAAGCTGCTTCTTTGAGACTATCTGGAACCTTTATTAAGCCAATATGGGTCGCATTCACAATGGGTAGAAGGCCGTAAATAAATAAAGCCAAAACCGCCGGTACAGCACCTATTTGATCTAAGACGGCGATCAGAATGGTTAGTAATGCAAGCGAGGGTATTGTTTGTAAGATACCAACAGATCCTAAAATCCATGTTGCATATCGAGGTCGCCGGTACGCCACAATTCCAAGAGGTAGACCAACGAGAAGCGCCATGATTGAGGAGATTGCTACCAACAGCACATGATCTCTGAGTGCGGTAAGGAAATCTGGCCCAAAAAGTAGCTTAAAAAATCTAGAGAGCTTTGTGGAATCTTGCTGATTATTACTAGACTGATTTAAAAATCCACGGGCGACCATACTAAAGTCGATGCCCGACTCAGCTTGTTCGTTGAGCTTTGCCATAGTTGCTTCATTCAATTTTCCCGCTAATTGTTGAAGAGGTTTTTCATCAAAATCAGAGCGCATCAATAAGATTGCATCGTAGCGAGGAAATGCATGCCTATCATCCTCTAGCAGGACTAAGTGATTTTTTGTAATTGCTGCATCGGTGGAATAGGCATCTACAATATCGACATCACCACGAACCAGAGCATCAAAGGCTAAGCCATGCTCTAGTACTTTTTTGGGTTTTATTTTTAGATCGTAAGCCTGAATCAGTGCAGGCCAACCATCATTTCTTGTTTTAAATTCCGGAGATAATACAATTCGAAGTGTGGATTGCTGCTCATTTGATAAATTTGTAATATCACTAATTCGTTTGAGACCAAGCGCTCTTACTTGCTCTGATCTCATAGCAAGTGCGTAGGTGTTATTAAACCCAAGCGGTATCGCCACCTTCAGTCCTATGGGCTTAAGCCAGTCATTCAGCTCGTTTGCTGAAGCTTGGGTTTCTGGACGCTTGAGTATTTCACGCAGAATAGTACCCGTATATTCTGGATATACATCAATCTGACCTGTTTTCAGTGCTTGAACAACAATCGCAGTATTGCCAAGACCTTGTCGATGAACAGCTTTTACTTCGGCATCACGTAATGTAAGATTAAGCATCTCACCAAGCACATAGCTTTCTGTAAAACGTTTTGAGCCAACGACGGTAGTTTTGTCTGCGGACTGGGCCAGTACACAACAGCTTACAGTTAAGCAAAAACATAAGCTCAGCCTAATCCAAAAAGAGAAAATATGCTTACTGAAATACAAGCCGAACTATCCTTGTTAAAAATGTAATAGCTCATCATAAAAGCCTTTGGCCTATTTTGCTCTACTGGTATATACCTTTATAGGACTTTTTTGACATAGCAGATCACTTGATTTTGTAAAGTAAGTGATATCCAGTTAGATATTTATTTGGGTAGTAAGTCACCAATATTGAGTACTACTACATAAAAGATCCAATATCTGTATGTTTATGACGATAACTCTGATGGACTATGATTATGACGTACTATCTCTCTTACATGTCAGCCATCTTGGAGAATAAATATGTCACTACGAATTAACGATATCGCACCAGACTTTACAGCAGACTCAACTGCAGGCAAGCTAGGCTTGCATGATTGGATTGGGGATAGCTATGCTATTTTATTTTCACACCCAAAAGACTTCACGCCGGTATGCACTACCGAGTTTGGCGCAGTAGCTCAACTAGCATCCGAATTTACTAAACGTAATACTAAGGTGATGGGTGTCTCGGTTGATAGCGTGGATGATCATCAAAAGTGGAAGCAAGATATCGCTGCTTTTGCTGGGGCGCCTGCAGACTTCCCAATTATTGACGACACCTCCTTGCAGGTAGCAAAACTCTACGATATGTTGCCAGCAGATGCTTATCTACCAGACGGTCGTACGCCTGCACATAGTGCGACTGTCCGTACTGTGTTTATTATTGGGCCAGACAAGAAGGTGCGCCTAACAATTTCTTACCCAATGTCTGTTGGGCGTAACTTTGCAGAAATTCTGAGAGCCTTAGATGCTATTCAGGCAACCGATGGAAAGCCATTAGCAACACCAGCAAACTGGGTTCCTGGGCAAGACGTTATCGTGGCACTAGCACTCAATGATGAGCAGGCAAGCGCTCGATTTGGCGAATTAGACATTAAGTTACCCTATCTGCGTTACGCCAAATATTCAGGAAAGTAAAGAGTCATACAGTTTTCGATAGTATTGTTAACTTGGCGAGGCAGGCGTCTTTAATAAGCCGCTAAATCAACAATTACAAATCCTGCTGCGACAATGTGAATCAGGGTAATGACAACTGATAGTCCGTGCAACACAAAAAAAAGCCGCCTTAGTTTTGCATCTGTAGCTGCATTAATTGCAGGCATTAATATTTGACGAGTGGGAAGGGTGGATAGAGCAATGAGTGCCAATATGCTGGCACTAAATAGACTGCTCGCTAGGGCTAGTAATGCTGCAATGAGTGATGCGATCATCACAAAAACATAAAAGGAAGGAAAGGCCTTGCGTATTAATATACGTGCTTCATCTGGTGGTAAGGATTTAAGTAAAAAAGCGGCAAAGCTCGCGGAAAAAAATAACATGCCACCAAAAAGTAGGGAGGCAGTTAATAAAGCAGATATATGGAGGGTAGTTTCAAACAAGATTTAGCCTCGAGATAAACAGGCTAACAAGAAGCGCTGTTGTGATAAAAAAACTATTAATAAAATGGTAAAGCATTGTATTAAGAGGGGTTGAATAATGAACTGCATAGTATTTCTCTATTAAATCTACTCTTTTTTCTTCTGATCTTTCTCTCGCTCTTTTTTGAGATCACGTAATTGCCACCATGCAAATAGCAAAACTCCTCCAAAGACAAGTACTACTTCAATCAAGATAACAGGGCCAAAGTTATCCATACATTTCCTAAAGGCTACGTATTCATTTTAGGATCTGTAATACAAGCCTTCATTGCTTTTAACTCTATAACTTTTAGCCATTCAGGTTTTGCTTTTGGGTTCATTACCAATTCATTAACTTGTCGGTTAGATGCATTTTTAGAGATAAATTCAGCTTGGCAACTACAATAAGCGGTGAAGTCCTCTTCAGTAAGAGCTTTTCCTTTGACACCTTTATGTTCTGCCACTTGCTCAATGGCACAATTCTTTTGATAATCTTTAGAAATCGTCTGGGCAAAAGACGGGGCGCCTATAACGAATAAAAAAGCTAAAGAGATGCTTTTATGACATATTGACATATTGACTCCTTTTTAAATCTAATTACTGGATATTCTTCCATAAACATCAAGGTCTGACTCATCTACCTCTAAATAGTCATCTTCTATGACAGATGCCCCTTCTAATTGCTCGATATATTCTCGAACAGCGTAGAAGTCAGGTATTTGAGCCTGATCATCATTTTGAAGATCCCAGACCTTATAGCGAAAGACTGTTAAGCGCATTGCTGATTACCAAAAAGGCTTACGAACCCAGTAGATGGTTCAAGTGACGCTTGGCATAGGCTTTGCGGGTATCTTTTAAAACGAGGACCAAATTGCTCAGAAACTTTTTGAGTTGTGTCATTTAAGGCTCCTTTAGTGGGGTGTATTAAGGTTAATACTTAATTAGTATGCGCTTCATTTGCTTATGGTGCAGAGCCGCAAAAACCCCTTTAATAGTAGTTTTATACGTAAAAACCCCAATAGGTAGAGAATGATTCTGTCTCCCGACCTCTTAACAAGGTCCTTAAGTCGCCTTTGGGCGACTTCTTTTTAAGTTGTCTAAGTTGCCCTTGCCGTATCGCCTACTTAAAGGAAATAGTCATGCTGCAGTACATCAATAAATCGCTTGAACAAACTATCAATACCTTGATTGATATCACTACCTACTCGCGATTTGGTGTACCTGTAAGGGCGATTGATGTCGCTAGGCGTCAGCACCTTTCATTAAGCAGAACGGAGATCTTGCTCTCAACGCTAAGATCAGCATGCCTCATTCGCGCAGCTAAAGGCCGAAGAGGCGGATACTTTTTAGCGAAAGATCCGCAAAGTATGACAATCAAAGATGTGTTCTCTGCCGTTAATCACACTAGATCTAGAAAAATCTCCATGAATGACTTGGCTCAAGAAATGATGGATTCTTTTGAAAATTACCTGCGCGACTGCTTATCTAAAATTACTGCTAGCCCATCAGGAAAAAATCCTAGAACACAGCCTATCTCTATGCAATCATTACCGGCGTGGGATGCACAAAAATATCAAATCAAGTCCGTTCCAATCAAGGGTAAGTGGGATACCCAGTGCGTACTCAGAACAAAAGCGGAGCTGCAAAAAGCAGAAAAGCTTGGGCCTAACTCCATATTTGATTTTAGTAATTACCTCCAGTAACAAAAAATGAGACTGATTAAAAAGATGCAACAGTTTTACGATGAAATTTTGAGTTATATCAGAGCCTACTTGAGATGAATACCGAGATTAAGCAAGATCCAGTAATCTACTCAAAATACCTTGAGCAAGAGTTACGCTCAGATCACGCGGGTGAAACAGGTGCTGTTTATATTTACAAAGGCATTATTGCTGTTGCAATATTGCGCAAAGACCAGGAGCTCATTAACTTTGCTCAGCATCATGGTGCTACTGAGACTGAGCATTTAAAATTAATCGAATCGGTTTTTGAGAAAAAATACCGCAGTCATTTACTTGGCCCATGGCGATTGGCGGGCTGGTTAACGGGGGCTATCCCAGCGCTATTTGGTAGAAAAGCAGTTTATGCAACGATTGATGCCGTTGAGACATTTGTAGAAAAGCACTATCAACAGCAAATTGACTATCTCAAGCAACAAGGCAGTCACGAGCGATTACTTGAGTTGTTATTGCGTTGTCAAGCCGATGAGATTGCCCACAAAAATGAAGCAAGATTAAAGGCTTCAAATTCTCTGCCTGCGATTCTAAGACTGTGGTGTGCTCTAGTGGGCGGAGGATCGGCCGGTGCTGTTTTATTAGCCAGGCAGATTTAAAGAATATGATGTTATTGATTAACTATATAAGGTAGGGCAGGAATGATTCAGATTCAAATCTGGGCTGACTTTGAATGTCCCTATAGCTATTTTCAGACTATCGTTTTAGAGAAGTTACAAGCCAAATATCAAAACAGATTGGAGATAGTGTGGAGGGCATTTGAATTAACTCCTGTTGAGGGCAATATCTCACCATCACAATCTTATATAGATAACCTTGAGGCCGCCAAGTCAGAGCCCATTGTTAAAAAAGAAAATCTTGAGCTTTTAACGCCAAAGTTTTTAACCTATACATGGCTTGCACAAGAGTGTGTTTATTTTGCTAATGCTCAAGGGCTATCGCTAAAGCTAGCTAGAGCATTATTTGATGCATTCTTTTTGCATGGACTTGATATTAGCAGTGAGGATGTGGTGATGCAGATTGCCAACAAAGTCGGTATTGATCTTCAGCAGTTAAGACAGGCACTTGATAATGGCGAATTAACTAAACACGTGATGGCTGATGAGCAGGAATTCAAGACTTATGGATTTCAGGGTTTGCCTGCAATGCTCATTGGAGAGAAGAATTTTTCACCCAGAAGTTTTATGCCAATAACGGGTTATAAAACTTTTGAAGAACTACTTGAGATCTTGCCTAATTAGTAGCATTCATAATGATGTCTATCTGATGACAAATGATACAGCTTGACTATCTTGGCTATGAGCCATGGCCATCACCAAATAATCTCTTAAAAGATTTAGAGCGCTCGGCTCATGTAACGCATACTATTATTAACAAGCTTGATCCTGGCCAGGAAAAAGTCCACTTATCGCCTGGATTAAACCCTCCACACTGGGAATTTGGCCATCTGATTTGGTTCCATGAGTTTTGGGTACATCGACACGGGCAGCAATCTAACCCATCTCTTTTTCCTGATGCAGATGAGTTGCTCAATTCATCTGTAATTTCTCACGATGATCGCTGGCAAGTTCAATTACCATCGCTTGATATTTTGCAGAATTATTTTTCAGAGGTGATGGAACGTACTTTCACCATCTTAAGATCTGGTTCTCTGAGTCCTGAGCAGGCTTACTTTATTCAGTTAGCCCTCTATCACGAGGATATGCACAATGAAGCATTTGCTTATATGTGGCAATCTTTGGCTTACACCTGGCCTCTTAAACAAAATCTTGGCTCTATTGAAGAGCAACAGAATGGCTTTGAGCCACGGTATATCAAGATTCCTCAAAGCCAATTTCAGCTTGGATCAGCGCCAAACACAGGCTTTATTTTTGATAATGAAAAATGGCAGCATGCAGTATTGGTTCCCAGTTTTTCAATCTCAAGTCATGCAGTGACTAATGGTGAATATTTAGAGTTTTTAAAATCTTTAAGTGATGCAGGAGTCAGTTTTATAGAGCATCAACCTGCATATTGGAAAAAAGAGGGTGATGCTTGGTTTGAGCGGTTTTTTGATCAGTGGCTAGAGTTAGATCTCAAAGCGACTGTAAGGCATATTTCTGCTCACAACGCTGAGCAGTACTGTTTATGGAAAGGTGTTCGGCTGCCTACTGAAAATGAGCTCAGCCTATTAATGGCATCACCACATGCTGATTGGTTGCCTTCCAATCTATGGGAGTGGACCAGCAGCACTTTTATGCCTTTTAAGGGATTTAGTGCCGATCCGTATCAAGATTATTCAGCCCCATGGTTTGATGGTAAGTATCGGGTTTTGAAGGGTTGGAGCTCATTTACCCCCAACTATCTGCGCCGCCCCCAATTTCGTAATTTTTACCTACCTTCTCGCAGTGACTTTTTTTGTGGCTTTCGTACCTGTTTAATATAAATTAGGTAAGCTCACAGACTTACCCATCCATCTTCTTACTTTTAAATTGAGCTCTTTAATATGACATATAACGGTCGTCTTACCTCCCTCTCTCACGGTGGGGGCTGTGGCTGCAAAATTGCCCCAGGTGTTTTGAGCGATATCCTGAAGTCTTCTCCAATTCGCCAGATACCGGCCGCACTCCTGGCAGGTTCTGATAACAATGAGGACGCTGCTGTTTATCAGCTCAATGAAAATCAAGCGATCGTAGCGACTACGGACTTCTTCATGCCGATTGTGGATGATCCTTATCAGTTTGGGCGTATTGCAGCAACAAATGCTATTTCAGATATATATGCCATGGGAGCGCAACCTCTTTTCGCCTTAGCGCTATTAGGTATGCCAATCAACGTCCTTCCTTTGGAGGTTATTCAGCAAATTACTGCTGGTGGTGAATCAGTCTGTGCAGAAGCTGGGATCATTATTGCTGGTGGTCACTCAATTGATACGGTAGAGCCTATTTATGGACTGGTTGCTATCGGAGTAGTAGATCCCAAAAAACTCAAGCGCAATAGTGGCGCAAAGGCAGGCGATAGCATCATCTTAAGTAAACCTTTGGGTGTAGGCATCCTTTCTGCTGCACTGAAAAAAGAGCAGCTATCTGACGCTGCTTACCAGGAGATGATTGCTCTAACGACTAAGCTGAATAAGCCTGGTGTAGCGCTATCTCAACTCGATAGCGTGCATGCGCTCACGGATGTGACAGGATTTGGCCTAGCTGGACACCTATTGGAACTGTGCCGTGGTGCAAAGCTATCAGCTCAGATTCAGTGGGACTCTATTCCAGTAGTATCTGAAGCGGTCAAATTAGTTAAAGAGGGCACCTTTACTGGGGCATCTCCCCGTAACTGGTTCGGCTATGGCCATGAAATTTCGATGGCGCCTCATTTGAGCGAGTGGCAGCAAAATCTCTTATCCGATCCTCAAACAAGCGGCGGTCTATTAATTTCTTGCAGCCCAGAAGCTACTGAGCAAGTGTTAGATATTCTCAGGGCGGATGGATTTAACCAAGCTCAAAAAATAGGTCAATTTGTGCAGGGCTCAGGCCTTTCAGTAGCGTAAGTTCTTCTTCTTCAATTAACGAGAAAGCAACCAATCAAAATGAAATTACATCAGTTAAAGACTTCTCTTAGCTTAGTTCTAGCAACACTCTGCTTGAGTTTGTTTAGCCTTCAAGTAAATGCGCAAGCCGTCTTGCGTGTCTCTGCGATCCCAGATGAATCGCCAACCGAGCTGCAAAGAAAATTTCTCCCTTTGGGCGAATATCTTTCTAAAGAGACTGGTATGAAAGTCGAGTTCATTGCTGTGACAGACTATGCAGCAGTGGTCGAAGCGCTAGCAACCAATAAAGTCGATATGGCTTGGCTAGGCGGATTTACTTATATTCAGGCAAAAATTCGTACGAGCGGAGCAGTCAAACCAATCATTCAGCGTCTTGAGGATGAAAAATTTACCAGTAAATTTATTATTCCTGAAGGTAGCACAGTAAAGACTTTGACTGATTTGAAGGGGAAGACCTTTGTTTTCGGTTCTCCATCATCTACTTCAGGGCACTTGATGCCGCGTTTTTACTTAATGAAGGCAGGCATTAATCCGGATAAAGACTTTAAGAATATCGCTTTTTCTGGAGCCCATGATGCTACCGTTGCTTTTGTCGCTGGTGGTAAAGCAGATGCTGGTGCTTTAAATGCATCTGTTTGGGATAAATTGTCTGATGCTAAAAATCCCAATACCGAAAAGGTAAAAGTGTTTTACACAACGCTACCGTACCATGACTATAACTGGACGGTACGAGGTGGTTTAGATGCAGCGTTGACTAAAAAAATTAGCGATGCCTTTTTAAAGTTAAGCGCTAATGATCCTGCTCAAAAAGAATTAATGGATCTGCAGAGAGCTAGCAAATATATAACGACCAAGTCATCTAACTATGATGAAATCGAGAGAGCTGCAATCGGCGCTGGTTTAATTAAGTGAAAAAAATAGCATTCTCATTTAAGAATGTTAGCTTTAGCCACAGCAATGGCAAAGAGGCGCTAAGAAATATTAATATTAGCGCCTCAGCTGGAGAATCTATTGCGATTATTGGATCATCTGGCTCTGGCAAAACCAGCTTTCTTAATCTTATAGCAACTTCACTACGGCCAAGTACTGGATCAATAGCGGTATTAAATGTTGATCCATGGGCAATTTCAAAAGGGCAGCTACAGCGTTTGCGCTCTCAAATAGGTTTAGTGCATCAAGCGGCTCCAATTCCCCTAAGACAAAGAGTCATCACCGCTGTCTTGGCTGGTCGCCTTGGTCGGTGGCCACTCTGGAAGTCTCTTTTATCTCTGATCTACCCTGTTGATATTGGAGGTCCGCAGTTGTGTTTACAAAAACTCGACTTAGCAGATCGCCTCTTTGATCGATGTGATCGCCTATCTGGGGGTCAACTGCAAAGGGTGGGTGTTGCACGGGTACTGTATCAAAAGCCTCAATTATTGCTTGCAGATGAGCCAGTATCAGCGATGGATCCCGTTCTTTCTGACTTAACCATTCAGCGTCTTTTAGAGGATGCGCAAAGTAGAGATGCTTGTTTTGTAGCCAGTCTACATGCAGTAGATATTGCTTTGCGATGGTTCCCTAGAATTATTGGATTGCGAGATGGGGAAGTCTTTTTTGATCTGCCAGCATCTGAAGTAAGCGAGAAATTGTTGCAACAGTTATATGAGTCTGAGCGTGGCGTTCTACCAAAACAAGGTAGTACAAATATATAGTGATGAGTAGAACGCTTTACGTTAGAGATCCTGATGCACTGAGACGGTTTTCAGTCGCTGTGATTGCATTGGCTATCTTGTGGCCCATGATGCAATTAGCGCAGTTTGATGTATTTGCATTGTTTGAAGTTAGCAATCTCAAAGTGTTTACTAACTTCTTAATTCATTTTTTTCCACCCAATCTTCAGACATCATTTTTAGCCTCAGTACTAAAGGCCACTGTAGAGACTTTAGCTATGGCAACCGCAGGTATTGCACTAGCAATGCTAATGGCAGTTCCTTTAGGCTTAATCATTACCTATAGTCTATCAATTTCACGCATTGGCCCGGCCTCTGGGCATCGTATCGCTCGGCTCGGTAGATACCTTGCCCGCATGCTGATGTTATTGCTCAGAGGCATCCCAGAAATTGTGTGGGCTCTCTTGTTGGTTAGGGTGTTTGGTTTAGGTCCAATCGCAGGCGTACTGGCAATTGCGATCACTTATGGCGGCATGCTTGCCAAAGTCTATTCTGAAATTTTGGAGACTGAAAATACTCTACCTGCTAGAGCGCTACTGATGTTGGGTAGTGGCCGCATCAATGCATTTTTATATGGGCTATTACCAGGCGCCTCGCAAGAATTAGCCTCTTACACGATCTATCGCTGGGAATGTGCGGTGAGAGCCTCAGTAGTCATGGGTTTTGTCGGTGCTGGTGGCTTGGGTCAGCTGATGGATCAATCGATGAAGATGCTCAACGGTGGGGAGGTATCTACCATTCTCATCGTATTTTTGTTGCTTGTTTTACTAGCAGACTACATTAGCCTCATCATTCGTCGACAGCTCGCATGAACCATCATCCTGCTCGAGAATTTTGCCTAAAGTGTCTTATTACGCTAGTACTAATAGCGTTTTTCATTGTGGCTAGCTTTGCTTATCTCTCATTAAATCCACTAGCCCTATTTACAAAGCAAGCAATGAGTGATGTTGCTATCTATACATCGCGATTCTTTCCGCCTGATCTTTCATCTCCATTTTTGCAAAAGGTTTGGGGTGGTGTGTTGCAGACTTTGGCTATCTCTGCTTTAGCAACTTTATTAGCAGCAGTGGCTAGTCTTTTTTTAGCCTTGCCGGCAGCGGGACAGTTTGGTCATAGCGCAAAAGTAGTGACTCGTTTTTTCTTAAATTTTCTGCGTTCTGTACCAGAGCTCGTTTGGGCCGTATTAATGGTGTTGGCAGTGGGTTTGGGGCCATTTGCAGGAACTCTAGCGCTCGCCTTGCACACCACTGGCGTACTAGGGCGTTTGTTTGGCGAGACTTTGGAAAATCATCCTCCTGCAGCGACTCAAGCGCTTCGATTAGCTGGAGCAAGTAATACCCAATCCTTTGTCTACGGAGCCTTACCAGGGATTTACTCTCAACTTCTCTCATACAGTCTTTATCGCTGGGAGATGAATATACGTATGGCTACTATTTTGGGATTTGTGGGTGCAGGCGGTCTTGGGCAGATTTTGTACTATGAGCTCTCTTTATTGCATGAGCAACAAGCTTCAACAGTCATCATGGCGATGCTGATATTAGTCATAGTCGTAGATATGATTAGTAATAAACTGCGTCGAGTACAAATGCATAGCCTTGGCTAAATGCTGGCATATAAAAAAGGAATATTGAAGTGAGTAAAGAGCGCAGCCCCAATCAAAAGTTAGTTGATGAAATCATTACTGGTCTTACTCAAGAGCAGCCATCGATATCTCCCAAGTTTTTCTATGATGAAATTGGCTCTCACTTATTTGAGGCAATTACTTTTTTAGAAGAATATTATCCAACCCGAACTGAAAAACAGATCATGATGCAATGCAGTGAAGCTATTGCTTTGACGATAGGTCAGTGTGATGTTTTATTAGATCTGGGTGCCGGTAACTGTGAAAAAGGAAGCGCCTTATTTGATTCCTTAATGCCCAAAGAATATCAGGCGCTTGATATTTCTAAAGAATTTTTAGAGCAAGCTATCTCTGGTTTACAAAAAGAATTTCCACAGATTCAGATGCAAGCCCAAACCTGTGATTTACAGGAAGAATTGGTATTCCCTGATTTAGTGGGCCGCAAGAAAACGTTCTTCTACCCAGGCTCCTCAATAGGAAATTTTGATCCAGATGCTGCACTAGGCCTATTTAAAAATATTGTGAAAGTATGTGAGGGTGATGGTGGTTTACTCATTGGAGTTGACCTAGTGAAGAATCATGAGGTTTTATCTCGGGCTTATAACGATGCCCTTGGTATTACTGCAGCATTTAATAAAAATATGCTTTTACACCTCAACCGCCTTGCTAAAACAGACTTTAATTTGGCGTATTGGGAGCACTACGCTATTTTTAATGAGCAACTTTCTCGGATTGAAATGTATCTACGATCTACCCACAATCAAGTAGTTACTTGGCTAGGCGGTGAAAAGCATTTTGATAGTGGAGATCTTATCCATACAGAAAATAGCTACAAATACACTCAAGAAAAATTTGAATCTCTTTTAAAGAGCGCCGGCTTTAAGGATGTGCACTCGTGGACTGATCCAAATCACTATTTCTTAGTAGCTTATGCTACCGCTTAGGATATTGAGTAGCTACTTCACTAGACTTTTTATAAGCTTTTGAATCGACTCTTGTTCTAACTCTGGCTTGGTGATTTTCTGTCTCCTAGCAATCGCCTTGCACAATTTTTGATAAAAGACTGAATTAGTCTCAGCCTTAGTCAAAAGCTTGCTCAAAGCCACTTGATCGCCTACTGGATAGTAAGCGGGATAATAGTTCCCTAGTAAGCCTCGGTTACCTGGAATATCTGAAGCAATCACAGGTATACCAATGGCAATCGCTTCAGATACTACGTGTGCGCCACCCTCCATAACACTGGAGATGATCATGACATGAGAGCGAGAAAGCCACTGAAGCGTTTTAGAGTGGCTGAGCTGTCCTAACCACTGATATCGCTCAATATTTTTATCAAGAGAGATGGCCTCCTTTTTAAAGTCGGGGCTCATTGCTTGGCCGAGTTGCATCAGTCGGATTTTGCTATCTGGCGGTAATAATTTGAGAGATTGCGCTGCGCAAAAGGGATCCTTTTCACTTCGCAAATGACCGATGATACTTGCTAAAAAATGACGCTTTGGCGGCTCTTTTTTAGTGATACCTTTTACTGACTGGTAAATCACTCGCACTTTAGGGTGAAATTGCTTAGGCAAGGAATCAATTGCATCTGGTTGAAGTACCACAATTGCATCAGTCATTTCCATTGACTGGACCACTTTCTTTGAATTTTTCAGGTCTCGGTAGATATCCGTTCCAGTCATGATTAAAACGACAGGGTGATCTGGATGAGTTTTCTTAAAGGCTTTAATAGAGTCATAGCTGCGTAGTCCATGAAGAGCAATCAGAAGATCACATGACTTTCCAGACCATTGCTCTGTAATGGTGCTTTGATAATTTAAGCGCATCAAAAATTGATGCCACCGTAAAGCAGTAATACGGTTACCGTGCAGAGTGCCTGGAGGTGCAGGCGTGACGATTTCGATACGTAGTTTCAATTCAGCAATTCCAGCTTAGCCTAGTTTTAAATATTGCTTAGATTCTAGGATAGATAGGAAAGATATGTTTAAAGCATGTAAATTGTGATGATTTTGGCCATCTAGTGTGATAGTCTGAACCTGGTATTAAACCTATAGAAGATGTAAATGAAAATAAACCCAATTTTTGCTAAAGCTGCTTTGGTATTAGGTATTGCAATCGCTTCTTGTGGTGCATATGCACAGTCCATGAAAGTGACTCTGACTGGTGCTCAAGAGGTACCTCCAGTCATGACCTCCGCATCCGGAGTAGGTGCAATTATGGTTGGTCCAGATGGTTCAGTATCAGGAACAATTACCACTAATGGTGTTGAAGGAACTATGGCTCATATTCATGAAGGGGCAATGGGTCAAAATGGTCCCGTCATAGTGCCATTTACCAAAACTGCTGATAATGTTTGGTCAGCTCCCGCTGGCGCCAAATTAACAGATGCTCAGCTCCAAAGTTTGAAGAGCGGCAATCTTTATCTCAATGTTCACAGCGCTACCAATAAGCCTGGCGAAATTAGAGCTCAGCTTAAGCCATGAGGATGGAACGATAGACTCTGTTTTAACTCATTAAGGATCATCAAGACCACCCTCGGGTGGTTTTTTATTGAGCGTTACTTAAAGTAACGCTTAGGACAGATAGATTAATTGCCTTCAATTGTGGATAAAAAATCAATCAGTTTCCTAATGTCTTCTGCGTTTTTTCCATGTGTAGAGTTCACCGTTTGAGAATTTACCGCCAGAGATGCCATCCACTCCGAACTTACCTGCAATTTCTAGATCATTAAATTTAATCGTCACAAACTCACCAAGCTGCTTAGCCCATTCCATAGCTTCATCTAGCGTCTGAAATTCATATATCTTCGAATGATGTTCTACCGTTATCACTGTTAGTTTGTTGATGTTAATGTTATTTAAACTACTCAATAATCTCCAGCTTATCCTGCTTTAGGAAATGTAAGCAATAGCCGCCCCTTTTGCTCTAAAAGCCCTCTAGATTGGCTATTTCACTAGACAAAACGACCCACACCCATAATCAGGAGACGTAATCCCTTGAATTTCTGTAGTTTGCTTTTGAGACTAAAAGGTGAGGTTTTTATTTTTAAAATCGATATTCTTGTGCGGCTCTGCAAAAAAAACCTAGGAATGCTAACCTTGCATTTTAATTATTAGTCAATTTCTTCTCTCTTTTTTAGGCAAATTCGGAGCCAAAACTAATGAATCAGGATCATTCTTTAAATGATGATGTGCAAGACAAGGATCGCCGTAACTGGTTGATCGCCACATCGGCAGTTGGTGGCGTAGGTGCCGCCGCAGCCCTATACCCTTTTGTAGACAGTTTTGAGCCTTCCGAGCGTGCTAAAGCCGCTGGAGCTGCTGTTGAGATCGATATTTCAGGTATGAAGCCAGATGAAATGCGCATGGTTGAGTGGCGCGGCAAGC
>NZ_JACVPE010000007.1:0-241398 GCF_018882005.1 Polynucleobacter sp. es-GGE-1 | reverse complement strand
CCTACCCGCTTAAGACCGCCAAACTTTAGAAACTCTTTAACCACCTTTAGCTTGAACTGCTTGCTGTACTTGCTCATAAAACAAAACCCCCTTGGTTGGACATAGCGTCCAACTTTTGGGGGTCAGTTCAAAAAGCGGCTTTTTTGTTGAGTCAAAAATGAACTGTAGTTATCAAAAAGCGTGTGCTTCCTATTTAGCTAATTGCTCGGTCAGCAGTGTCAATAACTGGAAGCCAGCGGGTGTATTTTCAGGCTTGCCATCAGCATCTTGAACATAGACGTTAGAAGAATTCTCACCAGTACTCTTCACGATCACTTGGTATTTTTTAGCCTGCAGTTTTGAATCATCTTTGCTGCTGAAGAGATTCGAGAAGAAACCTTTGGAATCGCCCACATCCTTAGCATTCACATAGCGGACAAAATACACGCCTTGTGAGCGGTTACGATCTTCAACGGTGAAGTTGGAGCGGTCAAGTGCCAAACCAATATCCCGCCATGAGCGATCAAAACCAGCGCTCAACTCAATATAACCCTTGTTATTACCTTCTTGCACAAACTTCGCCTTGGGCGTCTTAGGACCTAATGGAGCAGCAACCATGGCCTTAGCCTGCTCCTGAGTCATACCTAGGCGTTCCATCAAACGCGCCAAGAAGACCGCTTCAAGCTCTGGATCATTTGGGCGAGGAGTCCAAATAGTAGAAAGGCAGGCGCCAGTTGTATCAGTGGTACATTTTTCTATCGCACCACGTTGAGTAATATAAATTTCTGTTTCACCAGGCTTGGTGACCTCTAAACGAGTTTTGTACTTATCACGCTCGCCAGTGTCGTAAAGAGAATCAAGCGCACCGCCAATCGCAGAGCGAATAAAGTCTTGCGCGATCTTTGCACGATTTTCAGCCCAATCGGTTTCCATAATGCCGGTTGAAGGCGAATCCACTACTAGCAAGAATCCATTCTCTTGCCAGAAATCTTTTACTTGTGGATACAGTTCAGGCGCAGGTTTTTCTACCACCAGCCACCTGCGCTCGCCATCTTTTGCAATACGCATGCCTGGAATACCCGTCATCACATTGGTTCGCATTTGTGCTGATTTTTTAACAGCTGCGTTGTATTCAGACATGGTGGCCGTACCATCTTGAATAATATAACGGCGATCAGCCTGGGCGGTAATCAAATCTGGTGGGTAGGACAAATTAGGGCCACGAACGGCTCCAGAACTCTTATAGTCAACCGTATCGTTACTAGTAACCGACTTGCAAGAAATTAATACGAGAGCAGCCATGGGAAAAGCCAATAAAGACAACCACCGGCGAGAGAGCAAAAGCAAATTCATCATAGTAAGTTAGCCTGTTTTAATGCTGCCTTTAATGGCTCTCTTAGTGAGATACTCAAAGGGGTTAAGGGCAAACGAATACCCGCGGTAATCTTACCCATTTCATGAAGCGCCCATTTCACTGGAATTGGGTTTGCCTCGGTAAACATGGCTTTATGTACAGCAATTAATTGATATTGAATCTCACGCGTTCTTTGAACATCATCTGACATCGCAGCAACACACAACTCATGCATGAGACGAGGTGCCACATTAGCAGTGACGGAGATATTGCCTTTACCACCCATCAACATCAACATCGCAGCCGTTAAGTCATCGCCGGAGAATACCGAGAAATCAATATGACCTGCTCGCTTGAGATCATTGATCAATAAGGTGCCACGCTCTAGACTACCAGTTGCATCCTTAATGCCAATGATGCCTGGCACAGCCGCTAAACGGACCACAGTATCACCAGATAAGTCAGCCACAGTGCGTCCAGGTACGTTATATAAAATGACTGGCAAATCTACAGCCTCAGAAATCTTTTTGAAGTGGGCATACATGCCCTCTTGTGTAGGCTTGTTGTAGTAAGGAACTACTTGGAGGCTGGCATCAGCACCAACCTTTTTAGCAAACTCTGTTAATTCAATTGCTTCAGCTGTGGAATTACCACCAGTACCAGCGATCACCGGAATACGTCCTGCGATATGTTCCACCGTTACTCGAATTAATTCGCAATGCTCTTCTACAGAGACGGTCGGCGACTCACCACTAGTGCCAACAATGACGATTCCATCAGTTCCCTCGGTAACATGCCAATCAAGCAAAGATTTGAGGCTAGCAAAGTCCAAACTGCCGTCGTCAAACATCGGCGTAACAATAGCGGGCATGCTGCCTGAAATGGTCTTTTTACTAGTTTTGGAATGAACTGGATTTGTCACCGAATGTATACCGATTGATAACTGTCTTAAGCTTGAAATTGTAACGGAATGCGTCCTATTCACGCCTCTTTTAGAGCACAAAGGCGCTGAACCATGGCTGGTTTGGGTTCATCTATATAAATATCCTCGTAGGCAATGACTTTTAGGCCATGGCGAGCTGCTAAAGCTAGTAATTCCCCAGTTTTTAAAAGGAAATTTGGATTGGATGGTTTACCAAATTGGGCGTTGCCAAGGGCAAAGGTTTCATAGATCAAAACACCGCCATTGGCTAACATTGGGGGCAGACGATCCCAATGGGGTCTGTAAAGGTAATTAGTCACCACAATACCGCTAAATTCGCGACCCTCTAAAGGCCACTCCTCCACCTCCAAATTGAAAGCTTTACTTGAAATTAGGGGGTGCTTTTTTTGCTCAATCAAAGCGATATCTTGATCAACAGCGAACACGGAGTAGCCCATGTCAGCCAAGAAAGTAGCGTGGCGACCTGCACCGCATGCCAGATCTAATACCAAACCCTCTTTAGGAATGTGTGAGGCAAAGCGCCTCACCCAAGGGGAGGCATTTAGCTGAGCATCATGCTGCACTGTCAAGCAAGACCTCAATCGTACGCAAGACCCATTGCTTCGCGGACCTCACGCATAGTTTCTTGGGCGACTTTACGTGCTTTATCGCAACCATCAGCAATGATCGAACGCAAAAGACTTGGATCGTCCAAATACTTTTGAGCACGCTCAAACATCGGTTGCTGTTCAGCCAAAATTGCATCGATGACCGGTTGCTTACATTCAAGACAGCCAATCCCAGCAGACTTACAACCCTGATCTACCCATTGCTTAGTTTCTTCAGTTGAATAGACGGTATGCAATTGCCATACAGGACAACGTGCCGGATCTCCAGCATCTGTTCTGCGGACTCGAGCAGGATCTGTAGGCATGGTTCTAATTTTCTTAACCACCTCTTCGGGCAGCTCGCGAATGCTAATGGTGTTGCCATAAGATTTGGACATTTTTTGACCATCTATACCAGGCATACGGGAAGCAGAAGTTAATAAAGCTTGTGGTTCTGGGAGAATGATTTTGCGTGCACCCTCTAAGAATCCAAAGAGTCTTTCGCGGTCAGCCATCGACAAACTTTGCGCCTCTTGCAGTAGTGCCTTAGCCTGTTCTAGGGCCTCATCATCACCGCGCTCTTGATATGCAATGCGTAACTCTAAATACATCTTGGCGCGCTTGCTACCCAATTTCTTCACCGCTTCGAGTGCTTTTTCTTCAAAGCCAGGCTCACGACCATAAAGATAATTAAAACGACGTGCAACTTCACGAGTCATTTCTACGTGAGGAACCTGATCTTCCCCCACGGGTACATGCTGAGCCCGATAAATCAGAATATCGGCGGCTTGGAGTAAGGGGTAGCCCAAGAAACCATAGGTTTGCAGGTCTTTTTCTTTGAGCTTTTCGATCTGATCTTTATAGGTCGGCACCCGCTCTAACCAGCCCAAAGGAGTTCCCATCGAGAGCAATAAGAACAATTCAGCATGCTCAGGCACCTTACTCTGAATAAATAAAGTGGCTTGATTGGGATCTACACCAGCAGCCAACCAATCGATCACCATATCCCAAACGGATTGCTCAATGACATCGGGGGTTTCGTAATGAGTAGTGAGGGCATGCCAATCCGCAACAAAGAAAAAGCAGGGATATTCCGATTGCAAGCGCACCCAATTTTTTAATACGCCGTGGTAATGGCCAAGATGTAAATTGCCCGTAGGCCTCATACCGGATAAAACACGTTCAGCAAACATCGTTTTTCTTTATCTTTATTGTAAAGTTATATTAGTGAAACACTGACCAAACTGGCGTCAAGTGCTCAGGCAAATGGGGCAAGGTGCCTAAATCAATATGACTTTCGTCAGGATCATGAAAATCTGATCCACGTGAGGCCAGAAAACCATATTGCTGGGCTATCTTGCCATAGGTCAGATATTGATCTGGGCTATGACTGCCGGTAATCACCTCGATACCAAGACCACCAATATCTTTAAAGTGTTTATATAACTCGTCCATTTGCATGGCATTGAAGTTATAGCGACCAGGATGCGCAATCACTGCCACACCACCGGCAGCCTTAATCCATGCTACTGCATCATCTAGCTTAGCCCACATATGCGGCACATAGCCAGGTTTATCTTCAACCAAATAATTTTTAAAGACGTGCTCTGTATCTTTACAAACACCCTGCTCAACCAAAAAGCGAGCAAAGTGGGTTCGGGAGATGAGTTCATGATTACCAGCGTAATGTAATGCACCTTCGTATGCGCCCGGTATACCCACTTTGAGCAATTGCTCGCCCATTAACTTCGCGCGATTGCCACGACCATCACGAGTACGACGCAAACCTTCAATGATGCCCACATGGTCAGCATCAATCCCAAGGCCAACGATATGGATGGTTTGCCCCATCCAGGTCACTGAAATTTCGACGCCAGCTAAATAATCCAGACTGAGAGCACTAGCCGCTGCTTTGGCACGCTGCTGACCACCCAACTCATCATGATCGGTCAGCGCCCATAAGTTCACTCCGTTGGCTTTGGCACGTTCTGCCAATACTTCAGGCGTCAAAGTGCCATCAGAAATTACTGAGTGGCAGTGCAAATCGGCATTTAAGGTAGAAAAGCTGCTCATGACCCTATTTTAGGTCAAGCTGGTATCAATGAGCCGACGGGGCGCATCCAGGTAGTCACGAGACTGCATCTCAATCAAACGGGACACGGTTCTGGAGAATTCAGCGGTAATTTGACCCTCAGTGTATAAATCCGGCGCCGGGACTTCAGCAGACATAATGAGCTTGATTTTATGGTCATATAAGACATCAATCAGCCAAATAAAGCGTCGTGCCTCATTGGTCATTCTGGGTGGCATATAAGGCACCCCAGACAAAATCACGGTATGAAACTGCTTGGCGATCTCAAGATAGTCATTTTGAGAACGTGGACCACAACAGAGGACTTGAAAATCAAACCACACTACGCCGTTAGCCATATGGAGCGGTCGTAACTCACGAGACTCGATATATAAGACAGGGTTACGCGCCTCTTTTTGATTACCTATCAGGGTTTGAAACATTTGACCCAGGGTAACCTGAGTTTGCGCATTAACAGGTGCTAAGTACGCTTCAACTTGAGCCATTTGCACGCGGCGGTAATCATTACCCGCATCGACATTCAGAACATCCAACTTCTCTTCTAACAGTTTGATTGCGGGCAGCAAGCGATCACGGTGAAGGCCGTTTGGATACAGTTGATCTGGCCGATAATTCGACGTCATGATAAATTGCACGCGATCCACAAAGAGCGCATTGAGTAAGCGGTACAAAATCATGGCATCAGCAATGTCATTGATATGAAACTCATCAAAGCAAATTAAGCGATAGCGATTGGAAATACGCCTTGCTAGCTCATCTAGCGGATCTGCCAATCCTGAGAGCTCATGCAATTCTCGATGCACCTCTCGCATGAACTCATGAAAGTGAACACGAATCTTTTTCTCTATTGGGGAGGCTGCATAAAAACAGTCCATGAGAAAAGATTTACCACGTCCAACTCCACCCCAGAGGTAAAGCCCTTGCGGCAAGGCAGGCTTAAACAGCGCTTTTTTGAGATTGTTACTGCGGATCTCTTTATAGGCAATCCATTCATCTTCGCACTGCTGTAAACGCTCTACAGCGCGAAGCTGCGCGGGATCGCTATGATACCCGCGGGCTTTTAACTCTTGATGGTAATACTCAATGGTTTTCAATTACATATTGAGTGCACGTTGATCTGTCGCTAATGCTGCTTCGCGCATCACCTCTGACAAACTTGGATGCGGATGACAGATGCGAGCAATATCTTCTGCTGCCGCTTTGAATTCCATAGCAACCGCAGCTTCAGCAATTAAGTCGGAAGCGTTTGGTCCAATGATGTGTACTCCAAGAATCTCATCGGTTTTGGCATCAGCCAATATTTTCACGAAACCATCAGCACGTCCCATACCCAATGCACGACCGTTCGCTGCAAATGGAAATTGACCCGCTTTATAAGCAATGCCAGCCTCTTTGAGAGCCTGCTCTGTTTTACCAACCCAAGCAATTTCAGGATCTGTGTAAATTACCCACGGAATACAGTTGTAATCAATGTGTGGTTTTTGGCCAGCAATGATTTCAGCAGCCAGGACACCTTCGTCTTCTGCTTTATGGGCCAACATGGGGCCACGAACAACATCACCCACAGCGTAAACGCCAGGCGCTGCTGTAGCGCAGGTGTGGTCATCAATTGGAATAAAACCGCGCTCGTCTACTTTGAGGCCAATCTTGTCCAAACCTAATTTATCGGTATTCGGTATGCGACCAACAGAAACAATCAAGCGATCGCATTCCAATTTTGCGGCTTTACCAGCGCTATCGGTGTAGTTAACGACAACACCCTTTTTATCGACCTTCACATCACCGATCTTCACACCCATATTGATGTTCAGACCCTGCTTCACAAACAGTTTTTGCGCTTCTTTAGCAATACCGGTATCGCAAGCAGCCAAGAATGAAGGCAATGCTTCTAGCACAGTGACTTCGGAGCCCAACCGGCGCCATACAGAGCCCAGTTCCAAACCAATCACACCGGCACCAATCACACCTAATTTCTTAGGCACAGAATCAAACTTCAATGCACCTTCGTTGTCGCAGATCAATACATTATCTACAGGCAAGCCAGCCAGATGACGTGCTTTAGATCCAGTAGCAATGATTACGTTCTTGGCAGAAACCGTTTCTTTATCCTTGCCGTCAATTTTCACTTGATAACCGTCGGCACCCTTACCTTCAAAAGAAGCATGACCCTTGAGCAAAGTGATCTTGTTCTTGCGGAATAAATACTGAATACCGCCAGTCATCTTAGTAACAATCTCATCTTTACGAGAAATCATCTTTTTAGAATCAATACTGACAGAGCCCACTTTGATGCCATGATCAGCAGCATGGTGACTGATCTTCTCAAACTCTTCAGAAGAAGCCAGCAAGGCTTTGGAAGGGATACAGCCGACATTCAAACAAGTACCGCCTAAACGGGGCTCACCCTTAGGGTCATCAAAGGCATTTGACTCAGCACAGGCTACTTTAAAACCCAGTTGCGCTGCACGAATTGCGGCGATATAGCCACCCGGGCCACCACCGATTACAAGAACATCAAAAGCTTGGCTCATGATCTTCCCTTCTTATAAATCAAGGAGAAGGCGTGAGGGATCTTCTAAAGCATCCTTCATGGCAACCAAACCAAGCACCGCCTCGCGACCATCAATGATGCGATGGTCATAAGACAGAGCTAAATAGTTAATGGGGCGAACTACCACTTGACCATTCTCAACTACAGCACGATCTTTAGTAGCATGAATACCCAAAATGGCAGATTGTGGAGGGTTGATGATTGGGGTGGAAAGCATAGAACCGAACACGCCACCGTTAGAGATGGAGAAGGTGCCACCAGTCAACTCTTCAATCGACAACTTACCTTCGCGAGCCTTGGTACCGAACTCTGCAATTTTCTTCTCAATGTCGGCCAGATTCATTTGGTCAACGTCGCGCAAAATAGGCACTACCAAGCCACGGGGCGAACTCACTGCGATACCAATATCAAAGTAACCGTGGTAAACAATATCGTTGCCATCAACAGAAGCATTTAGCAATGGGAATTTCTTCAAAGCATGCGTAGCTGCCTTTACAAAGAAAGACATAAAGCCTAACTTCACGCCATGAACTTTCTCAAACTGGTCTTTATATTTATTGCGCATGGCAATCACGGGGGCCATATTGACTTCGTTGAAGGTGGTCAAGATGGCATTGTTGGCCTGTGACTCCAGTAAACGCTCAGCAATACGAGCACGCAAGCGACTCATCGGTACGCGCTCTTCTGGACGATCGCCAGTTGGAATGGATACATTCGGCAAGGCAGCAGACTTTGTTCCGCCTGCAGTGGCATTCAAAGCATCGCCCTTGGTAATGCGACCATCACGACCAGAGCCGGCTACTTGCGCAGCGCTGACATTTTTTTCAGCGAGGATCTTTGCCGCTGAAGGAGCAGCAGCTGCGCCAGCAGCTTTAGCAGGTGCAGCAGCTTTCGCAGGAGCGGCGGCAGGTGTAGCTGGAGTTGCAGCAGCAGGAGCAGTGGCTACAGCAGTGCTATCAATCTTTGCAATCAATTGTTCAGCAACAACAGTGCCGCCATCGGCAACAATGATTTCTGTCAAAACACCTGCAGATGGTGATGGCACTTCAAGTACGACTTTATCGGTTTCAATTTCAATCAAGATTTCGTCTTGACCCACTGCGTCGCCGACTTTCTTTTTCCACTGCAATAAAGTTGCTTCAGCAACTGACTCGGAGAGTTGGGGAACTTTAACTTCAAAAATAGCCATGATTAATCCTGTTTATATGTATATGAGTAATGAAGACGATTATTTCGTAATCACATAACCTTTTAATTTGGCAAATGCCGTATTGAGAAGAGACTTCTGTTGTTCTTGATGCAGATGAGCATATCCACAAGCCGGCGAAGCAGATGCAGGACGGCCCGCATACGCTAACTTCATACCATCAGACATATTCTCTAAGATGTTGTGTTGCACGAAGAACCAGGCGCCCTGGTTTTGTGGTTCATCTTGACACCAGACTACCTCTTCCAATTTTGGATATTTCTTCAACTCAGCAGTTAATGCTTTGTGCGGGAATGGATATAACTGCTCCAAACGAATGATCGCTGCATCAGCAATCTTTCTTTCAGCCCGCTGCTTCACTAAGTCGTAGTAGACCTTACCAGAGCACATAATTAAACGAGTTACTTGTTTAGCGTCAATCGTGTCATCACGCTCACCCAAAACCGTTTGAAATCCACCCTTAGTAAATTCAGATAAAGGTGACGCAGCCTCTTTATTGCGCAGCAATGATTTAGGCGTCATCAAGATCAGCGGTTTGCGGAACTGACGAATCATTTGGCGACGCAATACATGGAAAATCTGTGATGCTGTGGTTGGCTGAATGACCTGCATATTGGTATCTGCACATAACTGCATAAAACGTTCAAGACGCGCAGAAGAATGCTCTGGACCTTGGCCCTCATAACCATGCGGCAACATCATAACCAAGCCATTAGCACGACCCCACTTCACTTCGCCAGAGGCAATGAACTGATCGATCACCACTTGAGCGCCATTAGCAAAGTCACCAAACTGTGCTTCCCAAATCGTCAGCGTATTCGGTTCAGCGGAAGCATACCCATATTCAAATCCAAGCACAGCCTCTTCAGACAGGATGGAGTCAATCACGAGAAATGGTGCTTGATCTTTTGCAATATGGCGCAAGGGAATATAAACACCGGTATCCCACTTCTCACGATTTTGATTATGTAAAACTGCATGGCGATGCGTAAAGGTGCCACGACCACTATCCTCACCAGATAAACGCACTGGATAACCGCTGGCCACTAGGGATGCGAAGGCCATATGCTCACCCATACCCCAGTCGACATTCGTTTCACCGCGACCCATTGCAGCGCGATCATTTAATACCTTTTCAACCAAGGGATGTACTTTAAAACCTTCGCGGGCAGTTGAAACACGTTCTGCCAAGCGCTTCCACTCCGTTAGCGGTATCGCTGTGTCAGCCTCATCGGTCCATTTCTTATTCAAAAATGGCGACCAATCCACTGAGAACTTGCCTTTGTAATTACTCAGAACTGGGTCAGAAGTCTGTTTACCAGCATCCATCGCAGCTCGGTAGTCTTTGACCATCTGATCTCCCGTGCCAACGGGTAGCGTTCCTTCCGCCTCTAGCTTATCGCCGTATAGCTTGCGTGTACCAGGGTGCGCAGCAATAATTTTATACATCAAGGGCTGAGTCATCGAGGGTGTATCTTGCTCGTTATGACCCAGTTTTCTGAAGCAAACAATGTCGATTGCCACATCTTTATGAAATTGTGTGCGGAACTCGATAGCCAGCTGAGTTGCTAAAACGACTGCCTCAGGATCATCGCCATTCACATGCAATACCGGCGCATCAATAATTTTCATGATGTCCGTACAGTACAAACTAGAGCGCAAATCTCGCGGATCTGAAGTCGTGAAACCAATTTGGTTATTAATCACAATGTGAACTGTGCCGCCAGTCGAATAGCCACGCACTTCAGCCATCGCTAAAGTTTCTTGCATCACGCCCTGACCAGCAATGGCAGCATCACCATGCACTAGGACAGGAAGTACTTGCTGCCCTAATACGTCCCCGCGACGATCCATGCGAGCACGAGCTGAACCCTCCACTACAGGATTCACAATCTCTAAGTGAGAGGGATTAAAAGACAAAGAAACGTGCACTGGACCGGTTGGTGTCGAGATATCACTTGAAAAACCTTGGTGATACTTCACATCACCAGCCGGTAAGGTTTCAGGACCTTTATGCTCAAACTCAGCAAACAAGTCTTTAGGCATTTTTCCTAAAGTATTTATCAAAACATTCAGACGACCGCGATGAGCCATGCCAATCACAATCTCTTGAACACCTTTGGCACCAGCCTCATGAATCAATTCATCCATACAGGCAATAAAACTTTCACCCCCCTCAAGAGAGAAGCGTTTTTGACCAACATACTTCGCCTGAAGATAACGTTCCAAGCCCTCAGCAGCAGTAATACGATCTAAAATCTGACGCTTTTTATCAACATTAAATGAGGGCTTTGAGCGAATCGATTCCAGCTTCTCTTGCCACCACTTTTTAATCTTTTGATCAGTGATGAACATATATTCAGCACCAATCGTGCCGCAATAGGTCTCACGCAATGCTTGCAGTAAATCACGCAAGCTCATTTCAGCTCTTCCGAAGAATGTATTGCTGGTATTGAAGACGATATCCATATCGCCATCAGTAAAGCCATAGAAAGCTGGATCAAGTTCAGGAATATCCTGGCGCTCTGTCCGCTTTAAGGGATCAGTGTTGGCCCAGCGGTTACCGACGTTACGATACGCCGCAATTAACTGTTGGACTGCAACCCGCTTACGACCCATTTCCGAGTCAGCTGAATCAGAAATTGTTCTAATAGGACCTTGTTTAGCCCGTTCAGCAAATGACGCAACAATCGGTCCGTGCGCAATGTCGGTTCGAGATGAACCATCCACAGCCGGGACTTGTTTCACGTTATCAAAATAATCTCGCCAATGATCAGCAACAGAAGCTGGATCGTGCAAGTAGGATTCGTAGAGTTCTTCTACATAGGGGGCGTTTCCGCCGAAGAGATAGGAATTATCCCTTTGGTCCTGCATCATGATGCTCACCTTTCATCGGGTTTCCCGATTAAAAACTGTGGTTATAACCTTCCGTTACGCGGCTCTACCGTTTCACGAATTGCTCTGTGCAAATACAGACACTACAGCAGTAATTTAACACGATTGACCATTGCTAGATAAAGGACTTTCCCTGATGAGGAGGATTTCGGGATTCCCCCCCATAAATCAGAAATGAATAAGAACTTTCCTACTCAGCTTTCAATAACTACGGACAGATAGAATTCGAATTGATTTTTATTCTCTAAATCTTCAAGTGAATTAATGAAATTAAGGGGAATATGAAAGCAATTACGCCAGAAATGGAATATCTCAGTACTAGGCAAAGCGCCAAAGTCCTACAGGTCTCTTTAGGAACTGTTCAAAAAATGGTGGAATTAGGCGAATTAATCGCCTGGAAGACCCGTGGCGGCCATCGCCGCATTCTCGCTAGCTCACTTGAGCAGCAACTTCAGAGAAGAAAACGGGCTATGCGGCAGAAAACTACCCAAAACTGCATCGCTATGGGTATTTTTAGGAGGACTGAAAATAGTGAGGAGTTATTGCAATCCATTCAAGATTGGCACCTCAAAGTCCATATGGAGGTGGCGGTAGATAGTTTAGAAGGCTTAATGAAGGCGGTTTCCATAGCACCGGATTTAATCTTCCTGGATGCGCTAATCCCGCCAGTTGAGCAAGTTCATTTAATCCATTATCTTAGTAAAAACAGGGACACACAGCGCATTCCTATACTAGTAGATGAAGGTTTTATTAAGCTTCACCCTGGCGTAGTTGCCTTAGCGGACGAAAACCATGGAAACAGGTCACCACTCTCAGAATCCATTAAAGAAGAGCTTGAAAATGGCTTGATAGACCTAAACCCCCTGATTATTGGCTACCCAGCCACGAATCCTGACCTAGAAGCCTCATTAGCCCAGAGCAGTCGCCATGAGCTGTTGGAACCGCTCTTTCTGGAGGCTTTAGCTAGGAAATGTGCCTAGTAATACAAAAATATAAAAGGCCGCTGAAGCGGCCTTTTTTAATCATTTCAGTAGCTTACTGACTTACCAAGCCACTTAAATGAGGTAATTACTGCGATCTCTACCCTCAATCCACTTGGGAGCCTTACCGCGTCCTGTCCAAGTTTCACCGGTAGATGGGTTGCGATACTTAGGTGCTACCTTGCCGCCAGCACTTTTACCACCTGATTTGCGACTAAATAAATCTGAGGCAGTTAGGTGATATTGCTCAATAATGAGCTTCGCTTTTGCAATTCCGTCGGCTTTTTCACGGTTAATTGCTTCTTTAATTTGCTTATCTAATTGCTCGCGTTGAGCTAAAAGTTCTTTATAAGAAGACATCTATTGATTACTCCAATAACAGGTTATTAGAAATATCTTATTGATAATGTATTTCGTGTCCTAATTATATAGATAAACTTCTTAATGTAGAAATATAAATGGATTATGAATATAGACCCATATTTATCAAGGGTTTATAGTAATAATAGTTATTAATTATGGTGAATATTACCTTCTCAACATGAAAGTCCCACTAGCCTTCGCGGTGATCTCTCCAGCCTCATTCAGAGCAACAGCCTCACAGTAGTTAATGGACTTGCCGGCTTTCAAAAGGCTGCCTTCAACGATGATTTTTCCTAAGCTAGGCCTTAAGAAACTGGTAGTCATGTCAATGGTAATTGCACCTAACTCATGATTTGAAGCGGTTCGAGCGGCAGCCCCCATCGCAAAATCCAAAAGAGTCATGATGAGACCGCCTTGAGCAACATGAAAGCTATTGGTATGTTCTGGCTTCACGGTATAGCTAATTCGGACTTTGCCTGCTTCTGCATATTCAGGCACTACACCCAAATGATCCAAAAAGGGTATGTCCAAGCCAAAGTAAATTGTTCTATTTTGATTTTGCGAGCTGGGGTTTGATGGATTCATATTGGAATGCATTAAAAGACTAAAAAATAAATGGTCGGGGCGAGAGGATTTGAACCTCCGACCACATGCACCCCATGCATGTACGCTACCAGGCTGCGCTACGCCCCGACGAAAGACAAAATTGTATCAGTATCTATTTAGACAGAATTTGCAGAACGGCTTGCAATTCATCACGCAAACGGAGTTCTCCGCGCGCTTCTTCAAGGCGATTTCGAGCGCCGCTGATAGTAAAGCCCTCTTCGTACAACAAGGCACGAATTTTACGAATTAAGACCACTTCATGGTGCTGATAGTAGCGACGATTACCACGACGCTTCTGCGGGCTCAGCTGAGAGAATTCTTGTTCCCAGTAACGGAGAACGTGTGAACGCACGCCGCAGAGGTCAGCTACCTCACCAATAGTAAAGTAGCGCTTGGCTGGAATGGGGGGAAGTTGAGAGCTCGGGAGTGCCGAGCTAGTATCAAACTCGGTTTTCTCGAGCATGCGACTCCACTACATCTTTAAGCTTTTGACTTGCGTGAAAGGTAACTACACGTCTAGCAGCAATTGGAATCATTTGACCTGTCTTTGGATTTCGGCCAGGACGAGCCGATTTATTACGCAACTGAAAATTACCGAAGCCAGAAATCTTTACTTCAGTACCAGCCTCAAGTGATTTACCAATACGATCAAAGAACGCGTCGATCATATCTTTTGCTTCACGTTTGTTTAAGCCCACTTGATCGAAGAGCGCTTCTGAAAGTTCGTTTTTGGTAACGGTATCGCTGGCAAGTAATTCGTTCATTGATAGTCTCTTATGTAGCTTTGTATCTTGATATTTCTCTTGATAACTGTAATAGTAAACCTAGCGCAGACGAGCTGTGCATTTTTTTTCTACTGCACCCAATAATGCAGCCATAACAGCATCAATTTGAGGGTCTTGTAATGTTTCCTGAGGGTTGAGTAAAGTCACTCGAAATGCCAAACTCTTTTCATCATCCGCCATACTGCTTGAGCCTGCCTTTGGCTTAAATTCATCAAAGAGTTCAATAGAGCGCACAAAATTCTGTTTTGTTGAAGTCATTGCATCCAATAAGGACTGAGCAGAAACACTTTGCTTCACTACTAGCGCTAAATCTCGTTGCACTGCGGGAAATTTACTCAACTCCTCTGGTGCAGGCAAACCAAGTTCACGTATAGACTCTAAATCTAGTTCAAATAGCACAGGTGCTTGAGGAAGTTCATATGCCTGCTGTAAACCTGGATGTAACTCACCAATCCAGCCAACCTCAATCGTGTTTTTGCCGATATTAATCAGTACTTTTGCACTGCGCCCCGGATGTAAAGCAGGATGTTGGGCTGATTCAGTTACAAAATGTAATGGGTCTAAAACACGCTCTAGGTCGCCCTTGACATCAAAAAAATCAACTGCTCTCGTCATGCTCGCCCACTGCTCTGGAACGGATGACCCATAAGCTAAACCACCAATCTTTTGGGGCTGATGAAAGCCTGCTACTTTGCCAGAGGCTTCTTGAACCTTGGAATCTCGCTTAAATACGCGACCCGTCTCGAACAGGCGCACTCGCCCTGCTCCCCGATTTAAATTAGATTTGAGGTTAGCCAGTAAACCACCCCAAAGATTGCTCCGCATCACGCCATACTGATTGGCAATAGGATTGAGAACCTGAATCACATCTTGCTCTTGCGCGCCAGCTAGGCGCTGCTCGCTTTCGAGATCAGTAAAACCAAAATTGACTGCTTCTTGATAACCTTGCAACGCTAAGCGCTGACGTAATAAATGAATGCCACGCTTTGCTTCAGCTTTAGCGCTCATCTTGAGTGAAGCTATCGGTGGCTGATCAGGAATATTTTCAAAGCCGTACATCCGAGCAACTTCTTCAATCAAATCTTCTTCAATTTCAATATCAAAGCGATAGCTTGGAGGTGTAACTACAAATACATCCCCTTCTTGCTTAAATTCAAAACCAAGCCGCTGGAATACATCTGCAACTACTTCTTTAGTGAGGGGGATGCCAATCACTTTTTCTGCTCGTGCCAAACGCATTTTGACTGACTTACGCTCGGGCACATTCAGCACTTGATCATCTACAGGGCCAACTTGGCCGCCACAGACTTCCAGAATTAAGGAAGAGAGGTATTCAAGACAATTGACGGTATTTTGCGGGTCTACGCCACGTTCAAAACGATGGGCAGCATCAGTGCTGAAATTGAAGCGACGGGCACGCCCTTGAATGGCTGAAGGCAACCAATATGCTGCCTCTACATAAATGTTTTTGGTGTCATCGCTCACAGCGCAATGATTACCACCCATGATTCCAGCTAAGGCTACTGGACCTTTTTGATCGGCAACCACACCTGCTTCTTGCAGCTTACCTGCAGAGTCGGGGCCAACGAGGGCTACTGTTTGACCGTTGAGTAGTTCAAGTGTTTCGCCAGCTTTAGCCCAGCGCACAGTAATATCACCTTCTAACTTATCGATATCAAACACGTGTGTAGGTTGACCCATCTCTAACATCACGTAGTTAGAGAGATCAACCAATGCAGAAATACTTCTTTGGCCGGCACGTGATAAACGCTGCACAATCCAATCAGGTGTTTTAGCGTGAGGATTGACGCCAGGAATCACGCGACCAGCAAAACGTCCGCAGAGCTCTTTACTCTCTACAGTAACCTTACGCTTGTCATCAGTTGATACTGCTGGCGCATTCCATTTAGGCGCACACAGTGCTGCGCCAGTGATGGCAGATACTTCTCTTGCCATACCCATTAGGGAGAGGCAATCCGCTTTGTTCGGGGTTAACTTAATGACAAAGACTTGATCGTCTAAATCAAGATACTTGCGAATATCTTCACCAATTGGTGCATCTGCTGGCAACTCCAAAATACCTTCGTGATCATCGCCAAGACCAAGCTCACGACCTGAGCACAGCATGCCTTGACTCTCTACGCCACGCAGCTTGCCGACTTTAATCATAAAAGGCTTACCACCTGCTTCTGCTGGAGGTAATTCAGCGCCAACTAAAGCGCATGGAATTTTGATGCCAGCACGAGCGTTTGGTGCGCCACAGACGATTTGTAATTCTTGACCAGTGCCCGCATCTACTTTGCAGACACGCAAACGATCTGCATCAGGATGCTGCTCGGCAGACAAAATCTGGGCAACCACAATCTTCGTAAATGCAGGCGCTACTGAATGCTGTTCTTCAACCTCTAAACCTGCCATGGTCATAGCATGACCCAAGGCATCGCTATCAAGCACTGGATTCACATACTGTCGGAGCCAAGATTCAGAAAATTGCATATGTCTTTATAGGGATTATTTTTTTATGCAGGAAATTGCGCTAAAAAACGTAAATCGTTTTCAAAGAAGAGGCGTAAGTCATCTATACCGTAACGCAACATAGTTAAACGCTCTAAACCAGAACCAAAGGCAAAGCCGGTGTAACGCTCTGGATCAATGCCCATATTGCGCAAAACATTCGGATGAACCTGCCCTGCACCAGAAATCTCTAACCAACGGCCGGCAAGCTTGCCATTACCAAAGGCCATATCAATTTCTGCAGAAGGCTCCGTGAATGGGAAATACGAAGGGCGAAAGCGCACTTGTAATTCGTTTGTTTCAAAGAAGGTTCTCAAGAAATCGGTATAGACGCCCTTAAGATCTGCAAATGAAACACTTTCAGCAATCCATAAACCTTCAACCTGATGAAACATGGGTGAGTGGGTTGCATCACTATCCACTCGATAGGTTCTACCAGGGGCAATCACTTTAATTGGTGGCATCACATCAGCGTTGGCATATTTCTTGACATGCTCACTTGCATAGCGCACTTGAATTGGACTGGTATGGGTACGCAATAGCAAAGGCTTCTCATGAGCATCTTTGCCATCGATATAAAAGGTATCCTGCATTGAACGCGCAGGATGATTTTCTGGGCTGTTGAGTGCTGTGAAGTTAAACCAATCAGTTTCAATTTCAGGACCATCAGCCACATCAAAACCAATGGAGCGAAAGATCTCCTCAACACGCTCCCAAGTCCGCATGACGGGATGTAAGCTACCCACCGCCTGACCGCGTCCTGGTAAGGAGACGTCAATCGATTCAGCAGCTAAACGTTGGAGCAATACGGCATCCGCTAAAGCTTGACGGCGCTCATGTAATGCAGCCTCTACTTGAGTTTTGATTTGATTAATTTGGGCGCCAGCACTCTTACGCTCTTCAGGCGACATTCCACCAAGCGCTTTGAGACGCTCTGTGAGAACACCTGATTTACCGAGATACTTGGCTTTCGCGTCCTCAAGAGCCGCCGAATCGGCAGCTCCAGAGAAATCACGTTTAGCATCCTCGACAATTTGGTCGAGAGAAACCATTGCAGCTTAGTTTTTAGAAACTAAGAATTAAGCTGCAGCGCTTACTACGGATTTGATCCGAGTAACCAAAGCAGCGAAAGCCGCTTTGTCAGCAATGGCCATATCAGAAAGCACCTTGCGGTCGAGTTCGATCGCAGCCTTCTTCATACCATTCATGAATACGCTATAGGTCATGTCATGCTCACGAACTGCCGCGTTGATACGAGCAATCCACAAAGCGCGGAATACACGTTTCTTGTTACGACGGTCACGATAGGCATATTGACCAGCACGCATGACCGCTTGCTTAGCAATCCGGAATACGTTTTTACGACGACCGCGGTAACCTGTTGCGGCATCGGTAATTTTCTTATGACGGGCTCTTGCTGTAACCCCACGTTTGACTCTTGGCATTGAATTCTCCTAATCTAGTCTGAGGTTAAGCGTAAGGAAGCATGGAGCGAATTGACTTAACGTCAGCTTTCGCAACTTCTGTGGAACCACGCAAATGACGCTTGTTCTTTGTGGTCTTCTTGGTGAGGATGTGGCGTTTGAAAGCCTGACCTCGTTTGATCGTTCCGCCTGCGCGAACCGTGAAGCGCTTCTTAGCGCTACTCTTGCTCTTCATCTTGGGCATAAAGCACACCTTCTTCTACTTGTGCAACATAGGTGGTAACCGACGGTTACTCTTCCTGTACCCAGAAGCACTTCTCACTACCAGCACCTTCAGTAATTACAAAAGTGCCTCGCTACATCAGAACCAGGTAGAACCTAGTTACTTAGCCTTACGAATGGGGGCTAATACCATCACCATCTGGCGACCCTCCATTTTTGGAAACTGTTCAACTTGACCAAACTCTTGTAAGTCCAACTTCAAACGTTCCAACATTCTTGCTCCGATTTCTTGGTGGGCCATTTCACGACCCCGAAAGCGCAGCGTAATCTTTGTTTTATCGCCATCTTCCAAAAAGCGGATTAAATTGCGTAGCTTCACACCGTAGTCACCATCATCAGTGCCGGGACGGAATTTAACTTCCTTCACCTGAATCACTTTTTGCTTCAGCTTAGCTTCGTGCATCCGCTTCGCTTCTTGGTACTTGAATTTGCCAAAGTCCATAATCCGGACTACAGGTGGTACAGCTGTTGGAGCAATTTCAACCAAATCGGTCTCTTTCTCTTCTGCTGCTGCCAAGGCTTCACTCAACTTAACTACACCGATGGGCTCTCCATCAATTCCAATCAAACGCACTTCAGGAGCAGTAATTTCCCGATTAATGCGCTGCAATTTTTCAGTAGCGATCTTCTTAATTCCTTTAAAAAAACAATAAAAAACCGCTCTACCCCTAGCTAGGCTCGGGTCCGACTTTTTGGGATATATCCTGCTGGAGTCGGGCAACGAAGGCATCAATAGGCATTACACCCAAATCCACTCCGCCACGGGCACGAACGGCCACCATATTACTTTCAGACTCTTTATCACCAACAACCAGCAAAAATGGGATCTTCTGTAATGCGTACTCACGTATTTTATACGTAATCTTCTCGTTCCGCAAATCCGATTCCACTCTAAACCCTTGTTTTTTCAGCAATTGCTGCACTTGTTGTGCATATGCAGCAGAATTTCCGGAGATATTGAGGACTACAGCCTGGATCGGAGCAAGCCAAACCGGCATATTTCCAGCGTGGTTTTCGATCAAAATACCGATAAAACGCTCTAAAGAACCCACAATTGCCCTATGGAGCATCACTGGGGTCTTACGGCTATTATCTTCGGCCACATATTCAGCCCCAAGACGGGCTGGCATTGAAAAATCCACCTGAATCGTGCCGCATTGCCAAGTTCGGCCAATCGAGTCTTTGAGGTGATATTCGATCTTTGGACCATAAAAAGCACCCTCGCCAGGCAATTCTTCCCATTCTTGACCGGAAGCCTTCAAGGCGCCACGCAAAGCTTCTTCTGCTTTATCCCAGACCGTATCTTCACCAACTCGCTTGGCAGGACGCAAAGCCAACTTCACCGCTACTTCGGTAAAGCCGAAATCTTGGTACACAGCACGCACTGCCTTATCAAAATTAGCCACTTCAGACTGAATCTGATCTTCGGTACAGAAAATATGACCGTCATCTTGCGTAAAACCCCGCACCCGCATCAAACCATGCAAGGCACCAGATGGTTCATTACGATGACATTGCCCAAACTCACCAAAACGTAATGGCAACTCACGATAGCTATGTAAGCCAGAGTTATAAATTTGAACGTGACCAGGACAGTTCATCGGCTTTAAGGCATAAGCGCGATTCTCTGACTCCGTCGTGAACATATTCTCTTTGTAGTTTTCCCAGTGACCGGATTTTTCCCAAAGGGTGCGGTCTAGGATTTGCGGGGCTTTGACTTCTTGATAGCCCTCGTTCTGATAAACGCGACGCATGTATTGCTCAACCTCTTGCCAAATAGACCAGCCTTTTGGGTGCCAGAAAATTAAACCGGGCGCTTCTTCTTGGAAATGGAATAAATCCAGTTGTTTACCGAGGCGACGATGATCACGTTTCTCAGACTCTTCCAGCATATGTAAATAGGCATCTTGATCTTCTTTACGCAACCAAGCGGTACCGTAAATACGCTGTAGCATCTCATTCTTACTATCGCCACGCCAATAAGCACCAGCAAGCTTCATCAGCTTAAATACCTTCAACTTACCAGTGGATGGTACGTGTGGTCCACGACATAAATCAGTGAACTTGCCTTCAGCATAGAGAGATACATCTTCATTTTGCGGAATGCTGGCAATAATTTCAGCTTTGTAATGTTCGCCTTGATCTTTGAAGAATTTCACCGCTTCGTCGCGCGGCAGAACACTGCGCACTACTGGCTCATCTTTTTTAGCGAGCTCAGTCATTTTCTTTTCAAGTGCCGCTAAGTCATCTGGAGTAAACGGGCGGTGATAAGAGAAATCGTAATAGAAGCCGTTATCAACTACTGGGCCTATCGTCACTTGCGCTTCAGGAAAGAGTTCTTTAACAGCATAGGCCAACAAATGAGCCGTAGAGTGACGAACGATTTCTAATGCCTCTGGACTTTTATCCGTGATGATGGCGAGCTGACTATCTTGATTGATCACAAAGCTGGTATCAACCATCTTGCCATCGACGATGCCACCGAGAGCAGCTTTGGCAAGGCCGCTGCCGATGCTTTGGGCAACGTCCGCTACACGAACGGGAGCATCAAACTCACGTTTTGATCCATCGGGCAGAGTAACTACTGGCATGACAACTCCATCTTATTAACTGAACTTCAGCTTCACTACATCATCTTAAAAAGAAAGCGCGGTAGCTTATGGGCAACCGCGCCTCTGGGTCATTATTCGTTGGTAGGCTCGATTGGACTCGAACCAACGACCCCCACCATGTCAAGGTGGTGCTCTAACCAGCTGAGCTACGAGCCTATACAGCCTGAGAGTTTATCACCGGCGACGCACTTGGGTGACCCCTTTAACCTCTTCTAAGCTATTTTGAACTCCCCTCAAGACTTCAGAATCCTTGACTTCAACGGTTAAAAGGATCTGTGCCAAGCCCTTTTTGGCTGATTTGCGTAAATCAATCACATGAACACCATGGCGAGTCAGGATCTCAAACAACTCTCTCATGAGCTCAGGTCGATCCAAGCCGCTCACTACTAAATCTGCTAGGAAGACGCGCTTTTGCTCAGAATTCAACACAGGGTCGGCAGCTGATGCAGTCCAAGCCGTCTGAATAACTCTCTCAGGCGCTCGCTCTAAAAGCCCTCGAAACGTTTTGCAGGAACGTCGATGAATCGACACCCCTCTTCCTTGGGTCACAAATCCTGCAATCAAGTCTGGTGGTACGGGCCTACAGCAACGCGCTAATTGCGTTAATAAAGAATCAACCCCCACCACTAAAACATCACCACTCTGCCCTGTTTTACGACTACTGCTCCGCAGAATAATTTCTGGAGCAGCAGATTTCGGATCAATGGCGATATCAGACTTACTATCGGGAGCTTTTACAATCTGACCGGCCTCTTCATCATCGAGTGCATTAAACCAAGCGCGTACGCGTTGACGCGCTCTTTGAGACCGTATGTAGTGTTTATCTGGACTAATCCAATCGCGCGATGGGCCACCATGCTTGACTGCAATGATTTCAACAGTCTGTCCGTTTTGTAATGCAGTTTCCAGGGGGGGCATGGCACCATCAACACGTGCCCCGCGACAACGATGACCTAAATTGGTATGAACCGCGTAAGCAAAATCAATAGGGGTTGAGCCCTTCTCTAAAGAAATAACTTTACCTAAGGGCGTGAGTACATAAATATGATCATCAATCTCGTGATGCTTGAGCTGATCCCAAGCGTCTTCTTTCCAAGAGATCAGCTGCCTAGCCCAGGCAATCTGTCTTTCATAGGCTACCTCTGCACTATGGGTACCCAGCTGATGATGGATGCTCGGTTTGTTAGGCTTCGGAAGATTGGGTGGTGTAGCCATACCAACATAAGCGCCCTCTTTGTAACGCCAGTGAGCAGCTAGGCCATACTCTGCCTGCTGATGCATCTCATGGGTGCGCACCTGAATTTCAAATGCAGTGCCGTCTTCATTCATCACTACGGTATGCAGCGATTGATAGCCGTTAGGCTTAGGTCTTGCAATGTAGTCATCAAACTCGCGTGGCACAGGTTGCCAGACGTTATGCACAATGCCTAAAACGGCATAACAGGTTTTGACATCATCCACCAATACTCGAAATGCTCTGACGTCATACAGATTAGCAAAGTCAAGAGACTTGCCTTGCATCTTTTTCCAGATACTGTAGATATGTTTTGGCCTACCTAAGACTTCGCCCTGTATATGGGCAGCCTTTAACTCTTCCCTAATTTCACGCACAATGCGTTCAATAAAAGCCTGTCGTTCTATGCGTTTTGCATCCAGCATCTTGGCAATATCGCGGTAGACCAACGGCGATAGAACGCGGAAGGCCAGATCTTCCATCTCCCACTTCATTTGCCAAATACCCAAACGATTTGCCAAAGATGCATCAATACTGAGAATCTCTTGGGCCCAAGCGCCTGGCATTTCCAGTTGTTCTTGTGTAACCCAACGGAGAGTTTGCAAACGCGAGGCGAGATAAATCAGCACTACACGTAAGTCATCACCAAATGCTAAGAGCATCTTGCGTAACATTTCTTCTTGACCAGAGACACTCAGACCGCCATCTTCGCGAACCAGTTTTGCTTGTGCATGTCGCAAACCGCGATAGCCAATCAGGAGTTTGGCCGACTCCTCACCAATCAGTTTGATGAGGGCCTCTTTACCATGAGTGCGAGCAATATTATTTGCTGCAATTAAAGTGGCTTCGTCTAAATTCAGGGACTGCAGAATTTGTGAAACACCATCTGCATGCGACTCTGCAGGTTCACCAAACCAGGCATCCTGAAATAGAGCCACTTTTTCGGTTTTAGCTAGAGAGGCAGGAGGATTTGCCATAGGCAAAAAATGAACTAAAAAAGATTAACTGAAAAATTCTTTTGCTAAAGCAATCTGCTCTGGCTTCACAAATGCGGGGGCATGACCAACATTGGGAATTTCAATACTACGCGCATGTGGATTCACTTTACACATTTCAGCAACCGTTGCTGCAGATAGCAAATCAGAATCGCCACCCCGCACAATCAGCATCGGAATATGAATCTGCTTAAAGGCATGCCACATCGCCATCTCGCCAGCCTTCGCCATGATGGGGTTTACAGCAGCAAATGGCACCGAGATATTCGGGTCATAGTGCATAATCCATACGCCATCACGCTGAATCAACATGGGTCCGTTATAAATCTCCCACTCTTTAGGGCTATGATCGCCAAAAGAAGCGCAGATCTGATTCAAACGAGTTAGAGCATCAGCTCGATTAGCAAAAGCAAATGGCTGACCGACATAAGAGCCTAAACGCTTGATGGCTTCAGGCTCAATTTTGGGTCCGACATCATTAATCAACATTCTCTGAATAGGAGACTGCGGCATCGCGGCATAGACCATACCGATCAAGCCGCCCATTGAAGTACCAAACCAATCGACCTGCGATACACCTAATGTTTTAACAAGCTCAGTAATATCTGCAACATATTGTGGAATGGCGTACAGCATCGGATTACTTAATCGATCTGAATCGCCGCGACCAACGACGTCAGGACAAACTACGTAATAGTCTTTGCACATCGCTTGCGCAAGGGTTTTAAAGTCGCTCCCGCGCCGAGTTAAGCCATGAACACAAAGCAATACCTTAGAGTTATTGGGGTCGCCCCATGCGTGATATGCCATACGATGCTGTGCATCACCACTGGAGCACTGCACAAAGAAAGTATCACCATCATGTAAGACGTTTGTACTCTGAGGTGATTGATGGGATTCAGAAGCGTCGTCATGATCATGTAAGTCACCCACCTCTTCGGGTTGCAAGGTGACATGATCGATCCCATGCTTATCTAAGAGCATGGTGTTAATTCTGACCATAATCTCTGGCCACTCGCGAATATTTGCTATCTCAATGTGGCCTATCAGCGCAGGAAAGCTAGGTGTCATTTCCCATACGTGCAAATCATGTACGGCCAATACACCAGGAATATTCTTTAAATCTTTACCCACTTCTAAATAATCAATATGCAGTGGCACACCTTCCATTAAGAAGTGATAGGACTCATGCAGAATCGAGATCGTTGACTTGAGGATGAGTAATGAGACCAAGATAGAGAGAATCGCATCAATGGGCATCCAACCGGTGAGCTGAATCACAACACCAGCAATCAGTGCTGCGACGGAACCCAATAAGTCACCCATGACATGGACTAATGCTGCACGCGTGTTCACACTCTTCTTATCGCGTGAGAGGACCCAAGCCACTACGATATTCATGACAAGGCCAATGCCAGCCACAACGGTAACCGTTAGTCCATCCACCTTATGGGGATCATAGAAGCGACTAATGGCTTCAAACACAATCCAAGCCACTAAGGCCAGCATCACAATGCTGTTCACAAATGCTGCTAAAGCTTCTGCTCTACCGAAACCAAAGGAATGTTTTGGGGAGGGCGGCCTGCGAGAAATAATTTGCGCCAAGAGTGCCAAGCCTAAGGCAGCTGCATCGGTCACCATATGACCCGCATCTGAGATCAATGCTAAGGAATTTGCAAAGTAAGCCGCTGCACCTTCAACCCCAGAAAAACCTAAGGTCAGAATTAAGGCAATGAAGAGGAGATTTTGATTGGAGACTTCTTTGCTATGAGAATGCTTAGCATCCCCTTTTTTATGCGCATGCAGAGAAGTGTCTGCCCCAGATAAATTCTGCGGTTTTGAGTGGCTGGAATGATGGGAACCCGACATGGTGAACCCATTATTCCATTAAATGATGACGGTAGTTAGAAACCCGTTGTATCAACAGGGGCACCTGTTTTGGCGATCACTTCCTCTTTTGTAACGCCAGGAGCCAATTCGATTAACTTCAAACCCTGAGGGGTGATGTCAAGAACACAAAGATCTGTGATGATCTGACTAATGACGCCTACACCTGTCAAAGGCAAGGTGCACTTTGGCAAAATTTTAAGCTCTTCAGTGCCATCTTTTTTCTTGGCTACATGCTCCATGAGTACTACGACATGTTTCACGCCAGCAACCAAATCCATGGCACCGCCCATACCCTTCACCATTTTTCCTGGAATCATCCAATTCGCAATATCGCCATGCTCACTCACTTGCATGGCACCTAAAAAAGCGATATTGATTTTGCCGCCACGAATCATGCCAAAGGCATCAGCTGATGAAAAAATCGATGAGCCCGGTAAGGTCGTAATAGTCTGCTTACCCGCATTAATTAAATCAGCATCAATCTGATCTTCTGTTGGAAACGGTCCAATACCTAACAAACCATTTTCAGACTGTAGCCAAACTTCCATACCCTCTGGCACATGGTTAGCCACTAGAGTGGGAATACCAATTCCCAAGTTCACGTAAAAACCATCTTTTAATTGTTTAGCGGCTCTTGCCGCCATCTCATCTCTATTCCAAGGCATATTGATCTTCCTAAATTCTTTTGATTGTTCTTTTAGATAACTAGTGAGTCGCTGAAAGTGTGCGCTGTTCTATACGCTTTTCAGGGGTGCTATTGATAACCAAGCGATGCACATAGATGCTTGGAGTATGAATCTCAGCAGGATCCAAGACACCGTTCTCAACAATCTCTTCTACCTCTGCAACCGTGATCTTTCCTGCCATCGCAACTACTGGATTGAAATTACGAGCGGTATGGCGATAGACCAAATTTCCTGAACGGTCCGCTTTCCAAGCTTTCACCAAGGAAATATCAGAAACGATAGAGCGCTCCATAATGTATTTTTCGCCATCAAATTCTTTTACCTCTTTGCCTTCAGCAACTAAGGTGCCAACACCCGTCTTGGTATAGAAGGCAGGAATGCCGCATCCACCAGCGCGCAATTTTTCGGCCAAAGTTCCTTGTGGCGTGAACTCCAGCTCCAACTCACCAGCTAGAAATTGACGTTCAAATTCTTTATTTTCACCAACGTAGGATGCAACCATCTTTTTTACTTGACGTGAATTCAGCAGTATTCCAAGACCAAAACCATCCACCCCTGCATTATTCGATACGGCAGTCAAATTTTGGGCTCCGAGATCTTTCACCGCCTGGATCAGAGCCTCCGGGATTCCGCAAAGACCAAAACCACCAACCGCTAGCTTTTGTCCATCCTTCAAGATATCCCGCAGGGCATCTACTGCCGATGGGTAAGTTTTATTCATAACTTTTGTCCTAATATTGCCAAAAAGGGTAAAAAAGTAATCATAACGCCTCAGGCTTTAAGCATTGATAGTCCTGGCACTAAATTGGTTTTTAGCACTTAGAACTAAACTATCTGGGCTGAAATACCCTATTTTTAAGAAATCTCGGAGAAATTGCATGAACCAGGTGGAGCTACTAGAACAATTCGGGCCCAGAGAATCCATGGATTACGACCTGGTTATTGTTGGAGGTGGTCCAGCCGGTCTTTCAGCGGCAATTAAAGCCAAGCAGCTTGCGAATGCTTCTGGCAATGACATCAGCGTTTGTGTTTTAGAAAAAGGCTCTGAAATCGGTGCTCATATTTTGTCTGGGGCTGTCATGGACCCCAAAGCGTTAAACGAACTTTTTCCCAATTGGAAAGAATTAGGGGCGCCACTCACTACGGAAGTCACGCAAGATCAATTTCTATTTTTAAGTGCAGATCACTCATATCAAGTTCCCAACTGGATCTTGCCCGAATGCTTTAAAAATGAGGGTAACTATATTGTGAGCTTGGCTAACGTAACCCGTTGGCTAGGTGAACAAGCTGAGGCACTTGGTGTAGAAATTTTCCCAGGCTTTCCAGCAGCAGATATCTTGTACAACGAAGAAGGTGCAGTCAGCGGCGTGATCACTGGCTCGATGGGTTTAGATAAAGAAGGTAAGCCTACCGATCAATTTCAGCTAGGTATGGAATTGCGTGGCAAATACACCCTATTCGCTGAAGGTTCTCGGGGCCACCTTGGCAAACAGTTAATTGCTAAGTTCGCCTTAGATAAAGATTCTGATCCTCAAAGTTATGGCATCGGCATTAAAGAACTCTGGGAGGTTGAGTCTTCCAAGAGCAAGCCTGGATTGGTAGTGCATACCGCTGGTTGGCCATTAGAAAGTGACACCTATGGTGGCTCCTTTCTCTATCACTTAGGGGATAACAAGGTTGCAGTTGGTTTGGTAGTTGGCCTCTCCTATAAGAACCCTTACCTCTCACCCTTTGAAGAATTCCAACGCTATAAATTACATCCGAAGATTCGAGACACATTTGAAGGTGGTAAACGAATTGCTTATGGTGCACGGGCGCTTACTGCCGGCGGCTTGAATAGTCTTCCTAAAACCGTATTTCCGGGTGGCGCACTGATTGGTTGCGATGCTGGCTTCTTAAATGCCTCACGCATTAAAGGTAGCCACGCTGCAATTAAGACAGGCATGCTGGCTGCAGAAGCTGCAGTTGCAGCACTTCATGACAATCGTTCTGCCGATATTTTGGCAGGCTATCCAGCTGCTTTCCAAAATAGCTGGTTACATACTGAGCTCAATCAAGCGCGCAACTTCAAAGCTTGGATGTCGAAAGGACTCTACCTAGGAACGCTGATGGTTGGTCTTGAGCAAAAAGTGCTGGGTGGCAATATGCCTTGGACTGTGCATCTCAAACATGCTGATCATGAGTGCTTAGAGCCAGCAGCGCAGCACAAGCCTATAGATTATCCAAAACCTGATGGCAAAATCAGCTTTGATCGTCTCTCCTCAGTATTTATTTCTAATACGAACCATGCTGAGAATCAACCGATACACCTCACCTTAAAAGATGCGGCGATTCCAGTCAGCCTCAATCTCAAAACCTATGCGGGTCCAGAGCAACGCTACTGCCCTGCTGGCGTTTATGAATACATTGAAGCAGATGGTCAACCTCGCTTACAGATTAATTCACAAAACTGCGTCCACTGCAAAACCTGCGATATTAAAGACCCAAGTCAGAACATTGTTTGGATTACCCCCGAAGGTGGTGGCGGCCCTAACTACGGAGCGATGTAAATCATGATGATGCTACACACGATGTTACGCGTTGGCGACCTCCAGCGCTCAATTGATTTTTACACTAAAGTACTCGGCATGAATTTATTGCGCACTACCGAGCGTCCAGAGCAAAAGTACTCCTTGGCATTTGTGGGCTTTGGTAAAGGCAATGCCGATGGGCAGGCTGAGATTGAGTTGACCTTCAACTATGGGGTTCATTCTTATGACTTGGGTACAGCCTATGGTCATATTGCCATCGGTGTTCCTAACGCCTACGCTACTTGCGACAAGATTAAAGCGGCAGGTGCTAACGTCACCCGTGAAGCTGGACCCGTTGCGGGCGGAGATACCATCATTGCTTTTGTGACAGATCCTGATGGTTACAAAATTGAATTCATTCAACGCTAACAGTGTCAGGCTCTGAACAATACTCTTTAGAAATACTAGATCATCTATCTGATGTATCTGTCGCAGATTGGAATTCCCTCCTCGGTGTCGATGCTGGCCCTTTTCTGAGATATGAATTCTTAAGCGCCCTCGAAGAGACCGGTTGCGTTGGCGGCATTACGGGATGGCAAGTAGCCCATCTTGTTTTAAAACAAGCAAGTAAATTAGTTGGTGCAATGCCGCTCTACTTAAAGCGGCATTCCTATGGTGAGTTTGTCTTCGATTGGTCATGGGCGCAGGCTTACGAGCAACAGGGCCTGAACTATTATCCAAAGGTACTTTGCGCCATTCCCTTCACCCCTGTACAGGGCTCACGTATCTTATGTAGAGCTGACTCAAGCGCTACCGAAATTCAGAAGGCGTTGATTGCTGGTCTCAAGTCTTTGTTGACAGACAATGATCTTTCATCGGCGCATATTCTATTTCCAATGCCTAATGAGGCAGCTCATCTAAAAGAGCAAGGCTTCTTATTACGAGATTCAGTACAGTTTCACTGGCATAACCAAGATTTTCAGAACTTTGATCAATTTCTATCAGTGCTCACTATGAAACGCCGTAAAAATATTCGTCGTGAACGTGAGCAAGTCGCAAAAGAGGCTATTACGTTTAGGCATGTGCCCGGAAAAGATTCAAGCGATCTAGATTGGGAATTCTTTTTTGAGTGCTATCAAAATACCTATTTAGAACACCACTCGAGCCCCTACTTAAGCGAATCATTCTTCAAGCTCTGGGTAAAGCAGATGCCAGAGAACTTGCACCTCATACTGGCTGAGCGCAATAGAATTGCGATAGCTGCGTCATTGCTGGTGGTTGATCAACAATCTTCCAAAGCTTATGGCAGATATTGGGGTGCACTAGAACGCATCCCTTGTTTGCACTTTGAGACTGCTTATTACCAGGCGATTGAATACTGCATTAAAGAAGGGATTCAGACATTTGAGGGGGGTGCACAAGGGGAGCATAAAATGGCACGCGGATTTTTACCCACCACCCTGCAATCTGCCCACTTTATTAAAGACCCAAGATTTGCAAAGGCTATTGGACATTTCCTAGATCGTGAGCACCAAGGCATTGGTGCCTATGTCGATGAGCTTGCCGAGCATAGTCCGCTGAAATCGACTAAAGTACTTCAATGAATTCTGGAAGCAACGAACCTAAATCTCCCCAAGCGCAAGATGGATCACACTCCCTATCAACTGGAGATGATGAATCAGATTCACCTTGTATTGGGGTCTGTACGACTCTCTACGATGAGATTTGCCAAGGCTGCGGCCGAACCTTGCATGAGGTGAGTAATTGGGTCTTTTTCTCTGATGCAGAAAAAGCCTCTGTGTGGAAGCGCATCCGTGAGGATGGTACTGCTACCCGCTTTCAGCGACAGGCCAAAGAAAATAAGCCTGCATAATCTTCGCAGGCTTATTATTTTTTAAATCTACATTACTAAGGCGATCACTTAGCCAGTTAACTCCTGGCTACGTAAATATTCTTCGTAAGTGCCCGAGTAATCGACGACCGTACCGTCCATCTTCACTTCCAAAATACGGTTAGCCAAAGCAGAAACAAATTCACGGTCATGAGAAACAAAGATTAAAGTGCCATCGAATTTTTCAAGCGCAATCTGCAAACTTTCAATCGATTCCATATCCATGTGATTGGTTGGCTCATCCATTGCTAGCACGTTATATTTTTGGAGCATGAGTTTGCCCCAAATCATCCTGCCCTTTTCACCACCAGAAAGGACTTTTACTGACTTACCAATATCGTCACCGGAAAATAAGAGGCGCCCCAAAGTGCCACGAATGACTTGATCATCGTCACCAGTGTTGCGCCACTCATTCATCCAATCCATGAGCAGCTCATCTTTAGCAAACATATCCGTATTGTCTTGCGGCATTACGCCGACGCTCGCATTCTCTGCCCACTTCACATCTCCACTATCTGCGCTGATACCATCGAAGCGCTTGCTGAGAATAGTTTTTAGAAGTGTTGTCTTACCTGCTCCGTTTTGACCAATGATGGCAATTTTTTCGCCAGTACGCACACCTAACTTAAAGTTCTTGAAGATCACGCGGTCATAGGCCTTAGTGAGTGCATTGCACTCGACGGCCATGTTATGCAGCTTTTTCTCAGTATCAAAACGAATGAACGGGTTTTGACGCGAGGATGGCTTTACTTCAACAACCTCAATCTTCTCTAACTGACGCTGGCGTGAAGTTGCCTGACGTGCTTTAGAAGCATTTGCTGAGAAGCGGGCTACGAAAGCCGCTAATTCAGCAATTTTTTCTTTGGCTTTCACGTTATTGCTTAACTGTTGTGTTCGTGCCTGAACCGATGCCAGCATGTAGGAGTCGTAGTTTCCTGGATAGACCTTCAAGGTTCCATAGTCCATATCGGCCATATGCGTACAAACTTCATTAAGGAAGTGGCGATCATGGGAAATGATGATGATCGTGCTTTTGATCTCATTCAAAATATCTTCTAACCAATGAATGGAGTGAATATCCAAGTTATTGGTTGGCTCATCTAAGAGCAAGACATCTGGATCTGAGAACAAAGCTTGAGCAAGCAAGACACGCAATTTCCAACCCGGAGCAACGTTGCTCATGGGGCCATCATGTTGCTCAATCGGAATACCAATACCCAATAACAACTCACCCGCTTTTGCTTCCGCGGTATAGCCACCATACTCAGCGTACTTCCCCTCGAGCTCAGCAGCCTTCATGTAGTCTTCGTCAGTAGCCTCTGGGTTGGCGTAGATGGCATCACGCTCAGCGGCAGCTTTCCACATCTCCTCATGACCCATCATCACTACATCGAGTACCCGCACGTCTTCATAAGCAAACTGATCTTGACGCAATTTACCTAAACGAATGCCGGGGTCTAAGCTCACATTACCGCTAGTTGGCTCTAACTCGCCACCCAGAATTTTCATGAAGGTAGACTTACCGCAACCGTTGGCACCAATGAGGCCATAACGATTACCACCGCCAAACTTCACGGAAATATTTTCAAACAAGGGCTTCGCCCCGAACTGCATGGTGATATTAGATGCGGACAACACGGATGTTTTCTAGCTTTCTGAAATTCAATTCAATAGATACCCCCAGTATTGGGAGCAAAGACCGATATTTTAACGGTTTAGAGCGAGGAAAGCCTTAAATCAAGTGCTGATTAGACTTTGACCCTAAATGGGGTGAAATTCGTGTGGATATCGTAATAATCCTCATTCTCTTTGCGCTTAAGGAAATTGACGATCCAATAGGTGAAAGGTGTCGCCAAAACCTCCCAAGCCGTTTTCAGAGCATATTGAGCTAAGGCTACCTGGATAATTTCGTGGGTTGGCCAGATGCCATAAAAAGCCAACATATAAAAGAATGAAGAATCAACCATCTCCCCTACTGCAGTCGAACCAATCGTGCGCATCCATAAAAAACGCCCTTGAGTCCAAATTTTCATCTTGGCTAATACAAAGCTATTGGCAAAACTGCCGCACCAAAATGAGAACATGGAAGCCAGGGCAATGCGCCAAGAGTTGCCAAAGACGGTTTCTAAACCATGCTGATAGTTGACCATGTAAGTCCCTGGTGCCACTGGTAACGCAATCACGATCTGCGCCATGATGGCTGCAAACGCTAAGGCAGCAAATCCCGCCCAAACAGCTCGACGGTCATAAGCGTAACCATAAACTTCCGTGAGGATGTCGCCAAAGAAATAGGCGATCGGGAAAAACAAAATACCGCCGCCAAAGGTCAATTCACCAAAATACGGCAAGTTCACAACAGCCACTTTACCAGCACCAATAAAGTTCGAGCACAGTAGCACGACCACAAAGGCAGCCAAAATCAGGTCGTAATAGCGATGGTGTCGTCTCGGCGAGTCCATAAGTCAAGAAAAATGGATAATAGAAAGAAGAATATCCGCATTCCTGAACTTACGCAGGAAGCGGTCAGAAAACAATCTATAGGACAACTAGAAACATGAGCAAAGCCAGCTTTAATTGGGAAGACCCCCTCTTACTTGATACCCAGTTAACTGAAGAAGAGCGCATGATCCGTGATGCTGCCGCTGAATACGCTCAAGGGCGTCTCATGCCCCGCATTTTGGAGGCTTATCGCAATGAGACTACTGACCCTTCTATCTTTCGTGAGATGGGTGAGCTCGGTCTCTTAGGTATCACCATTCCGGAACAATACGGCGGCGCCAATTTAAATTACGTCTCTTATGGATTGATTGCTCGTGAAATTGAGCGGGTCGATTCTGGTTACCGCTCCATGATGAGCGTGCAATCTTCTTTAGTGATGGTGCCTATCAATGAGTTTGGTAGTGAAGCACAAAAGCAAAAGTACTTACCTAAATTAGCCACGGGCGAATGGATTGGCTGCTTTGGCTTAACTGAACCAAACTATGGGTCAGATGCTGGCGGCATGATTACTCGCGCTAAGAAAGTACCCGGTGGATTTTCTTTGACGGGTTCCAAGATGTGGATCTCCAACTCCCCAATCGCTGATGTATTTGTAGTGTGGGCTAAAAATGATGAAGGCGTTATTCGCGGCTACATCTTAGAAAAAGGGATGAAGGGCTTAAGCGCTCCAAAGATCAGTGGCAAGATGGGTCTTCGCGCTTCTGTTACCGGTGAAATTGTGATGGATGAAGTGTTTGTGCCCGCTGAAAATGAATTCCCAGAAGTTACTGGCCTGAAAGGACCCTTCACCTGCTTAAACTCTGCACGTTACGGTATTTCTTGGGGCTCATTAGGTGCAGCTGAATGGTGCTGGCATGCAGCGCGTCAATACACCTTAGATCGCAAGCAGTTTGGCAAACCCTTAGCTGCCAATCAACTGATTCAAAAGAAATTAGCGGATATGCAAACCGAGATTGCACTCGGATTGCAAGGTTGCTTGCGTTTAGGTCGCATGAAAGACGAAGGTATCGCTGCTCCTGAAATTACCTCCATTATGAAACGCAACTCTTGCGGCAAGTCTCTAGAGATTGCCCGTATGGCACGTGATATGCATGGTGGTAACGGCATCTCGGATGAGTATGGCGTGGTGCGTCACATGATGAACTTGGAGGTCGTGAATACCTACGAAGGTACACATGACATTCACGCTCTCATTTTGGGTCGTGCTCAAACCGGCATTCAAGCTTTTAGCTAATTTAGGTTTAGCTTCGCCACGATGGCCTTTGCTGCTTTAGCAAAGGCCTCATCACTGTCATTCTCAAGTTGTAAAAAATTCTCAATCTTATATTGAGGAAAGTTGCGCACGATCGAGGATTGATAGGAAGGGTCATAGTGCATGACCAACAACTCTTCAACTAAAGATGGAAACTGCTTTGCGTCAATTGCTTCATTCCATTGGGCAATTTGCACTTTTCCATAATGTGCTGTGAGTAGTGCTAATTTACGCTTGAAATTATCGGTATCACTTAAAAAATGATGGTATTCACGAATTAACCATGACACCCGTGTTTGGGTGCTTGATCTCAATTCAATGCAGGCGCCATTACGAATCTTTTCCATCAAGGCATCGGGGATGTGAACACCGCCTACCTTTTTACTTTCTGATTCTACGAGCACGGGCTTAGTTGGGTCTAGTGAGCGTAGTGCATTCCAAAGCGCAGTTTCAAAACCTTTTTGTGAAGGCTGCTCGATATTGGGCTCATTGCCTAAAACCGAGCCACGATGAATCGCGAGGTCTTCTAAATCTAGGATCTGAGCACCATACTGCTGCGCTTCTTGAAGCACTCTTGTTTTACCGCTACCCGTCATGCCACAAATCACTTGAAAAGAGAAATGCTTTGCTGCAGCCTCTAATCTATCGATCACAGTTCTTCTGAATCCTTGATAACCACCTTCTAACTGCATCGCTTTCCAGCCAATCCGATTGAGGATATGAGTAAACGCCCCGCTACGCTCACCACCGCGCCAGCAATAAATCAATGGTCGCCATTCACGGGGCATTTCCAATAAATGGTCTTCTAGATGATGAGCAATATTGCGAGAAACTAAAGCAGCACCCAGCTTCTTTGCTGCAAAAGGAGAAACTTGCTTATACAAAGTACCAATCTTGGCGCGTTCTTCATTATCTAAAACGGGGTAGTTGACAGCGCCTGGAATGTGATCGAGAGCAAACTCAGCGGGTGATCTGACATCAACAATGAGATCAAAACGATCTAACTCTGTCAGAAATTGATCTAACTTTAAAATATGCGGATTGCTAGGTTGCATATCGCAGTGTTAGCTAATCTTCTGCAAAATGTGTTCAGGCCAAGGCGCTGATTTATTGGTAGTGAGATCTACCCAAACCATCGTAGCACCACCAATCGCAGCCTCTTCTTCAGGCGAAGTGGTTAAAGACATGCTGGTATAGACATCGATACTGGTTCTACCGATAGCACCAATCGATGTTTTGAGGATCAATTCACCTGGGTAAGAGAGTTGTTTATAGAAGTTACAAAAACCGTTCATCATCAACATCGACTCACGCCCAGGGGCTACCTGATAACCCATTGAAGTAATCCATTCAACACGCGCTTGCTCCATATACCGAAAGTACACAGTGTTGTTAACATGTCCATAAGTATCCATGTCACCCCAACGAATGGGCATAATCATTTCATGAACAAGCTTTCGCTCCTCTGGGATGGCGATGCGCATTGTGATGCAGTACTGTGGATTTATTTCACTTGCAATGCAAGTTGATATAAATTGGTTGATCGAGCACCTGATCGGCAAAATGCAAGAACTGGACTAGGCATCGTGTTTAACAAACGTGCCATCTCTCTCACTTGCTCAACAGTCATCGCGCTAGGCACCACTGGCAAGTAGGCATAGTGCAAGCCTAATTTTTCTGCTTCAGCTTGAATATCAGCATTCTTTGGCTGATCAGGACCGCCTTCACCGTCAGGGCGATTATTGATGACGCTTTTATAGCCTTGCTGAGCAATTTCAGCAAGATGGCTTGGATCAATTTGACCAAGTGTGCCGAATTGATCGTTATGACAAGTAATAGGAAGACTCATGACACCCTCTTCAATTAAGAATTAACACTATGAATAGGAGTGATTCTAAATCAGGCCGAACTAGACCGCCTGTTTATGGGCGCCAAAGAACCGGTCGCAAAGCGCCATTCCAGCCAACATCGCAAGCACAAATACCAGCGCCTTAAAGTGGCCAGCACCAAGAGCAACGATGGCTGGGCCTGGGCAAAATCCAGCAATCCCCCAGCCTGCCCCAAATATCAGGCTGCCAATGATGAGAGGTTTGCTGATGTCTCGTCTTTGGGGGATATGCAAGGCACCGCCAAAGAAGGCTTCCGTTCTTTTGCTGACGACATAAAAGCCGCCGAGACCCACAATTACTGCACCCGCCATGACAAATATTAAGGATGGATCCCACGTTCCTGCTAAATCCAGAAATCCTAAGATTTTCTGTGGATTGCTCATGCCAGAAATAATCAAGCCCACCCCAAAAAGGACGCCAATGAGATATTGACTCAACAAACCGAAGTGCCTTTTCACATCAGCCTCCGATCACATGACGCAGAACAAAAACAATCAAAAAGCCAGCAGTCATAAACGAGACCGTAGCCACTAAAGAACGGGGTGATAAACGCGAGAGTCCACAAATACCATGGCCACTGGTGCAACCAGAGCCATATTGAGTGCCAAAGCCCACCAAAAGACCGGCAATAACTACCGCAAGCCAATCAGCCTCTACCTCAACAATGGGACGTATTTCAAAAAATAATGCTGCCAATAATGGAGCAGTGAGTAATCCTAAAATCAAAGCCATGCGCCATGCGCGATCGCCTGACTTGGGACGCAAGAGACCAGAAATAATTCCGCTGATACCTAAAATTCGACCATGAAACAATACATAAAGGGCTGCTGCAACACCCAGAATTATTCCCCCTAACAAAGAAGGAATGGGTGTGAATGCGAGCCAATCAATTTGCATGTATTTTGTCTAGTCTGATTAAGCGCAAGGGTTAGGAGCATGGCGCATTTTGAGATAGCAGAGTGCTAAGTAGGCGCCAAAGATAAAACCGGGTAGAGCTAACAAAGAACCGACTGCAAGGGTAGAGATGCCACTTAAGCCCTGACCTACAGTGCAGCCTAAGGCAGTAACACCACCAAACCCCATCAATGCAGCACCCACTAAATGATTGCCAGTATCTTCGGCATCCCGAAAGGATTCAAAGCGAAAAGATTTTGTGGCTAATGAGACAAATGCTGAGCCCAAGATCATCCCCACCACTGCAACAATGCCAACCGTCAATACTTTAGAGGTATCGCTATACATCATGAGCCAGTCTAGAGAATATGCGTATGGCGCTACAAAAGATAAGCTCTCCATGCGACCAGAGTTGGTGACTAAGAACACTTCCTCAAGCGTATTGGGATCCTCAGCAACATATCCTAGATTGCCAGATACCCACCAGACCACACAGATAGCAAGACCTACCGCTACCCCAGCAAATAAATTATTAGCAGTCCAAAAAGCTTTGCTAGCAAGCGCATAAGCAATGAATGCAAAGCCGATCATGAAACCCAAAGCCAGATGAAGATGTGAGCGTGCCATTCCCAATGGAGCGCTCAGAAGACTCGGCAAATCTTGTGGCGTATTAAATGCAATGAAGATGGTATCCAAAGTATTGATCCGAATGACACCCAAAAAGCCACGCATCGTCATATAGGCAGTTAAACCTAAGACCATAAAAACGACTACAGACTTCAAATTACCGCCACCAATCCGCACTAGGGTCTTACTGCCGCAACCAGACGCTAAGACCATTCCAAAGCCAAACAAAATACTGCCTACTATCGTAGAGATCCATAAAAACTTATTGCCGGTATAAAAACTCTTCAGAGGATCAACTAGGCCCAGATAAGACATTAAGGCAAAACCAATCATCGCTACACCAATGGCTAAAAACCACTGCCTTAAGCGTTCCCAGCTAGACATGATGAATACATCAGATACTGCACCCATGCTGCAAAAGCCAGTCTTTTGCATCACTGCACCAAGCAAAAAAGTAATAGCAAAAGTCGCCCAAAGGACTGACTTGCTTAATGAATTGATATCGACAACATCCATAGCGACTATATAAAAAGTTAAGGTTTGAATTTATAAAACTGTTGATTGAGATAGGCAACAACATCAGCCTCATCTTCAGGAAAAAGATCTAGGCGAAGCTCGGTATTACAAAGGCTCACCATCTTCTTCAAATTGGCCATCGACTTCACCTTGCCATCGCTGCGCGTATAAATCATGTCGCCATTACTAAAACCGGATTTCTTGGCATGACAGGCATAGCATTTTTGCTGATCAATGGTTTTACCGTTTGCCAAATCGGGTGCAGCAAATACTGGTGCACTCACTAGTACACTCAGAGCTACTACTGAGAGGGTTTGGATAAAAATCAATTTCATTACAAATCAAGGATTTAGAATTAATCCTCTATTTTAAGGCCCAATAGCCAAAATTGCCCTACTCCGCCTGGATCGACAGATAAACGTTATAGGCATTCATGCGGTTGGCAGCTCTATATAAGGGCATTCCTTCATATTCTGACCAATCCGTCTGTTGATACGCCTCCTCAAAAGGATCCATATTGATAGCGGCCTTAGCCATTGAGTCGCGCAGATACTTCAAATAGTTTTTTGTAAAAGCAATGTCTTCCTTGGGCTTAACTGAAAAGCCGCCATGGCCTGGAATCACAACATTGGGATTGAGTTTAGCAATCTCATCTAAGGCAATTAACCAACCTTTGCTATCAGCATTGCCCACAAATGGAATACGGCCCCGAAAGACGAGATCGCCAGCAAAGAGGACTTTTTCTGAGGGAACATACACCATCAAATCCTCTGGTGCATGCGCCGGACCGACTCGACTAATCAAAAATTCCACCCCACCAATGTTCAATTTAGATTGTTTATCAATCCAAACATCTGCCGATATCAACTGAGTATTTGCATTCACCCAAGGCGCAAAGTCAATCCTGGAGACAATCAAACGCTGCTTCGCTGTCTCAGAAGAGAGATAGTTTCTGCCCTCACCTTGGGCATAGATCTTGGCGCCAATCTTTTTAAATTCTTGCAAGCCATAAATATGGTCGGCATGGTAGTGACTCACAATCACTACCACCACTTTTTGCTTGGTCACTTTCCTAATCTCAGCAATGAGCTTTTGCGCCAAGATCGGCGAGCCCAATGCATCCATCACTACTACACCGCCTGGCGTGACCACAAAGCCCGCATTAGAAATAAAGTTCTGATTGGCACTACTGCCCATTTCCGCAAAACCCTGCACAAAATAAGTATGGGGAGCCACTTGCACCGGCTTCAGTTGGATTGCATCAACAGGATTAGTTGCTTGTGCATAAGCGACACTACTAAAGACGAGAGATCCTATTAGGATCCCTATCAAATGACTTACAAACCGAATATAGCTATTGAAGCTATTCATGATGCTTAAGGCTTGATGTAGGCAAAGCCGTCTTTGTATTGCAGATCAGCTACACGTACCACTCCTGATGGCGTGAAATCCGCGTCAAGGGTGAATTGATCTTTCTTCAGGTTACGATTTTTCAGAGTAATTTCACAAACTTCAAATTTCACACCGCGGGATTTCAATGCACCAACCAATGGGGCATATTCTGTGCCATTCTTTTTATCTTTAGCACCTTCCATCAACAAGTCAACGCCATTAGCATGTGTCACCACAATAATGCTTGTCTGTGGCGATACATCTAAATGGTTGCGAATATTGCGCAAGCCTTTTAAACCTTGAGCTTCAGCATCATCAATGTGATACACCACTTTAGTTGAGCCGGTTGATTGGGCTTGGGCCATTGATGTAAAGCCAATGGAGATCAATGATGCAAAAATCAGGGTAAGAATTTTTTTCATTGCAAAAGCTTTCAAGATTAAATTTAGATCGATGCCATACCGGGGTTATTCGAAACACCCTTAATGACAGGTTCATTGAGCTTCACTGCTTTGATAACTTTCACGTCACGTAAATGACGTTCCATGACATCCCAAATTGGTTCGCCACCAGTATTTTTTGCTTCTTCGCTTACCGGTGCCCAACCAGCAACTTTATAGGTCTTATTGGCTTCGATAGGTTTGCCATGAAGTCGCATATCGGTAATACGCTTACCTGCACTTTGAGCAGGATCAATCGTGTATTGCATGCCGCCAACCCGCACCATATCGCCACCTTGTTGGTAATACGGGTCAGGATTAAATAAATTATCCGCAACATCTTCGAGAATGGTTTTTATAGTCTCACCAGTCATATTAGTGACAGTAGTGTATGGATAAGTAATGGCTGTTTGATCAAGCAAGTTCTCGCGGGTGATCGGCTGGCCTGGCAACAGACTGGTACCCCAACGGAAGCCTGGTGAGAAAGCAATCTCTGCATTCTTCTGCGCCATGAGGCCATCCAAAATCAGCTGGTCAAAGCTACCGTTGAAATTACCGCGACGATATAAAAGACCTTCAGTGGTGGCTAACTTTTCACCTAACTTCGCTTCGAATGGAGCTCTCACTTTAGCGATTAACTTATTCATGGCTGGATCAGCTGAAATCATATTGGAGAAGATAGGCAGCAGCTTGTAACGGAAATCAACTGGCTTGCCACCCTTCACATCAAAATCTAAGACACCCAAGAATTTGCTATTTGAGCCAGCGTTAGTCACTAGAGTGATGCCGCCAGCATTCTTCACCTTGACTGGAATAGGAACGCCATCATGGGTATGGCCACCTAAAATGGCATCCAAGCCCCGCACTCGGGATGCCATCTTCAGGTCCACATCCATACCATTATGGGATAGAAGAACCACAACCTTGGCGCCTTTTGATCTCACTTCATCAATCGTCTTTTGCATATTCTCTTCTTGAATACCAAAGGTCCAATCAGGAGTGAAGTAGCGAGGGTTTGCAATTGGTGTATATGGGAACGCTTGGCCAATGATGGCAACTTGTATTCCATTCTGTACTTTCATGACATAGGGATTAAATACTATGTCGCCAAAGTCCGCTGTCTTGATGTTTTGTGCAATGAAAGAAACCTTACCTTTGAAGTCACCATTGACAATTTCCATCACGCGCTTCTCACCTAAGGTCATCTCCCAATGCGGCGTCATCACATCAACACCCAAGGCAAGGGCAGCATCCACCATATCCTGACCATTCGTCCAGAGTGCAGTACCAGAGCCTTGCCAAGTATCCCCACCATCGAGCAGTAGCGCTCCTGGGCGAGTGGCTTTCATTTGTTTAATCAAGCTAGCCATATGAGCAAAGCCACCCATCTTGCCGTAGTTTTGCGCAGCAGCCACATAATCTAAATAGGTGAACGCATAAGCATCACGAGTACCTGGGGCAATACCATTCGCTTTTAAGAAGTATTCACCAACTAAATGTGGAGTCTTGCCTTCTTGAGTGCCAATACCAAGATTCACATTGGGTTCACGGAAATAGATTGGCAACAACTGCGCATGGCAATCTGTGAAATGCAGAAAATGGACATTACCAAATTTAGGTAGATCGTAAAATTTTTGGGCAGCGGTTTGTGCATTCACAAAATTGGATTGCAAACTCATCCCGCCAGCAGATGCAATCGCCAAAGCTTGCAAAAAATCGCGACGACTTAAAGACATAAAGTTCCCCTTGCAAAAACAGGCCTGTCGGCCTGTTCTTTATTTTTTCTATTGACTTACTGATTGACTGGAGAGGCAGGATCCAGCAGTAAAGCCATCACATCCTGAATTTGCTGCTCATTTAAGAGCTTGAAGTGGGCGAAACGCGGCATATTGCTGCATGCGTTATAGGCCTTAGAGTTATTGATGCGATTCCAGGTATAGGTCACCACTTCAGGTGAGTAGCCACGGAGCTTGCCGTAGTTCCAGAGAGTGGGTCCAATCGTTCCATAAGAAATCTCTTTCTTGTCGATCTGGTGACAGTTGTAGCAACCACCACCGACTGGGGTATCTGCTTTATCTGTCCAAGTTGCGCCACGACCACTCTGGGCAATCGCTTCACCCTTCTTCCAATCACCAATATATTTACCATCAGAAGGCTGCTTAATTGAATCCATGTTCACCTTCTGAATCTTCTCGCGCATTTTTTCGCCTTGCTTGCTGGACAAGAAAACAGGATCAGAACAGAACTTTTGGGTTGCATCTTGATCAATACGATCCAAGCCAGCGATACCATCTGCTCTAAAGCCATCCTTCATCATCTTATTAAATTTAGGATCATTCGCTTGCTGAGCGGTTGCAAAGTCTTGCATGCTGAATGCTGCTACTGCAAAAGTAGTAATAGCTAAGAGGGATTTGATGTTCTTCATATTCATATTCTCTGTCTCTTATCCATTAACGCTTCAAACCAGGAGTTTCAACTGTTCCACCATTGGCGTTCTTTGCCATATACATCGACAAAGCTACAGTCAAATCAGAGCCATAAATCGGGAATGGGAAACGCTGCTGACGATAGCAATCGTTCAAACGCTGTTGCATGGTCCAAAACTGTCCGCTTGAGACGCGATATGCTGGCCAATAGCCCCAACCCAAAGCAGCACCGTTTTGTGTAGTGATGTTAGGCAGGTCTTGCAAGCGAATCCGCTTACCATCCTCACCGTGACAAGACGCGCAGGAAAAATCCATGGGACCACCTTGGAAATAGAATGCACGCTTCCCAAGCTCATACATTTCTTTTTCTTTAGGATGATTCGTGCTCACTTTAATCTTGTCACCCTTAGATAAAGTGACTACGTAAGCCACAATCGCCTCCATATCCTTCTTAGGTCCCTTATGAAAGGGGGCATCAACTATTTCTTGCAGGTCACGGCCCTGTAGCTTTTGCATACACGTCATCAAGCGTGACTCAAGATCTTGAACTTTATTAGTATCTTTGAAGTAGCGTGGTAGTTGTGCTGCTGCGCCTTTCACAACTCCAGGCCCTAGACCTAAATCACACTTCTCAAGTGTGGCGTTTTTAGGACCGGCTGGTTTTTTCCATAACTCTTCACCCGCAGCTTCATACAGCTCGGAAGGATTTCCATCTGCAATCATCTCGCGATACTTTGCAATATCGTCTGTTGCATTTTGCGCATACGATGAAGATGAAATTGACAAGATTGTTGCCAATACTCCTGAGGCTAAGCCTAAGGTGAATTTACGCTGCATTTATTACCCTTTCAAAACTATAAAGGTGGCAAAGATGTTTGGCATTAAGAAGCAGTTGCTTCATCGGTGCGCTTGTCACCTTTGCTATCGACCCAACTCACCACAATCTTGTCGCCTTTGGCGCCTTTGTATTTGAAGTTCAAAAATGGATCCTTAGAAACTGCTGGACCAAATTGACCATTCAATACATCTTTACCATTTGCTTTGACATTAATTGTGCTGATGAACCATGCAGGAATCGTTTTACCGGCAGCATCTTTACGCTGACCAGATTCCATATCGTGCTTCATCAAAATTTTTACATCCACAATTCCACCGTTCTCAGCAGCTCTAACGCGCATTGGATCAGCCATGTTTTCCTCTTGTATCTAGTGATTCGTTAATAGTATTGATTGGGGTTTAGAGTAATTAAGCGCGGCAATTAACCGCCGCAACCACCTAATGTGACTTTTACTTCCTTAACGGCCATGCTCCACTTGCCATCCGCTTTTACCAAAGCATAAACATTGGAGGTTTGACCCATTTTGATACGAGTAGTTACAAACGGCTCAGTACCAGCAGGAATGAAGAATTGCGCAGCCAAGGAGCTTGGGTTTTTTTCAACCAAGATAGCCATTTGCTCTGCCTTGAGAGTAGTTGTAATGCCAACGGGAACTACTGCGCCATTTTCTGCAATATCAGGAGCATTCAAAGTGACGGCAGCAGATTTATCTGGGCTACCTGCGCCTAAGATTTTGAATACATCATCTAAGCTCTTACCTTCAAAAGCGGCTTTATTCCACTCTTGCGCTTGGGCTACGCTGATAAGACCCGCAGAAGCCATCAAGCCAAAAACGGCTGAATATTTCAATAAACTGCGTCGCTGCTGATTCATAAAAACTCCTTAAATAATCTACTCTTAGTATCAAATATAGCGGTATTTCAAAAAACCCTCTGCAAACCTATTGTCCCGTAAGTACCCAGCGCACAAGTATTGCCCTGTCTTCATTGGATAACTGTGGCTGTGGCGGCATCGGAATTGCTCCCCACACGCCTGAACCGCCATTTTTGACTTTAGCCATTAGCTTCTCCTGAGCCCCGTTCTGGTCTTTATATTTTGCTGCAATATCGGCAATCGATGGGCCTACTAACTTCGTATTTGACGCGTGGCAAGCAGAGCAGTTTTCATTCTTAAATAATGCTGCTGGCCCTTTTGTAGATGCAGCATGGGTATCAGCGGCATGGGCCAAGCCCTCACCCGCAGAACCGGGTAACTTGTCCATTGGCGGCTTGGTTGTGTCTGTACCTCGGTATGGACCATAGAGGCGATTTTGCTCTGCAATGTTGCCATGGGCATTTCTGGCAAAGTCAGGGAGCGTAGACCCGATTTGCACAAACTTGATGCAATTACTCATACATGAAGAACCATTCACATCTGGCTTACCATTGACGCTCCAAAAGCCGTGATTTCGAGTCATGCCATTTCGGTTCGGCATCTTTTTCTGTACTTCAGCGATATTGGCATTACTCAGGACAAAATCATCCGGAACAATTTCACCCAAGCTCAAAATAAATGCAACAAGTGCATAGGTTTCATCCGGCGTTAAAGATCTAGGTGCATTCCAAGGCATGGCGCGATAGATGTAATCCCACAAAGTAGAAACGGTGGGAACTTTCATCAAGGTAGTACGCTGTGGTTGCTTACGATCCGCCAAGGACGCAACTTTGCCAGTTTTGATGTCATCTACTGTCGTTCCGCCAGCGATTGGGGTGAAGATCTCATTAGATTCCCCGAAGACGCCATGACAGCTAGCACATTTAGATTCCCAAATTGCCTGCCCTTGTTCTACAGAGCCAGATCCCTTCGGCAAACCCTTAAAGTCAGAACGAACATCAATATCCCATGCAATCACTTCTGCCGGTGTGGCATTACGACCGATGCCTGAATACTGAGTAGCGCCTTTTGAACTTTGCGCATAGGCAAGCTGGGAAGAAAATACCGCAAGGGCTAATAGCGCTAGACGAGCAAATAATTTATCCAACTTGGACATTGCTCACCTCGCCATTGGAGTCTAATTTCCAGGACTGAATTGCATTGTTGTGATAAATCGAGCGATTACCACGTAAATCACGCAGTACTTTTATCGAAGGCTGAATATAGCCAGTATCATCCACCGCTCTAGATTGCAAGATTGCGGGGGATCCATCCCAAACCCAGTCGATATTGAAGCGGGTAATAGATTTTGTGAGGACTGGTGTTTCTAGGCGTGCGGTACGCCAGTTATTACCGCCATCAAATGACACATCAACGCGTTTAATTTTTCCTCGTCCGGACCAAGCCATACCGCTGACGTTGTAAAAACCTTTGTCGAGTAACTGCTGACCGCCAGATGGAGCGGTAATCACAGACTTGCATTCCTGAATTGAGGCATATTGACGATGCATACCATTTGGCATCAATTCAATATAGTGAACCGCTTCATCTTTGGTATTCCAAGGCATGTCCCCTACTTCTAAACGGCGTAACCACTTCACCCAGCTAACGCCCTGCACACCCGGTACCACTAGACGCAATGGGAAGCCATTTTCTGGGCGCAACATTTCGCCATTCATGCTCCAGGCTACGATCGTATCCTCCAAACAGCTCTCTAGATTAATCGTGCGAGTCATGCCAGATCCGTCACCTCCCTCAGCAAGCAGGAACTTTCCTTTTTTCAGATCTGCCCCACATTCCTCAAGCAATACCTTGAGTGGCACACCCGTAAATTCGCAACAAGAAAGCATGCCATGGGTGTACTGCACTGTTGGCACAGCGACGTTGCCCCACTCAAGGCCGGTATTAGCGCCGCACTCAATAAAGTGGGTACGGGAGACTGATGGCAGTCTCATTAAATCATTCATGGTGAACACGCGCGCATTTTTGACCATGCCATTCACCATCAAGCGATGGGTTTCTGGATTCAGGTTGTACCAACCCTGGTGATGGCGCTCAAAGTGCAAACCATTGGGAGTAATGGTTCCAAACAAACCTTGCAGCGGAGTAAATGCTACTGAGGAAGCTGCTACTCGCGTCAAACCAGGTGACTCACGTCGTATTAAATTAGCTTCATAGATTGAAGGCACACCGTAAGGCATGGTGGCAACATTTTTTCCCAAGGTGGTTTGCCACTCTTGCTTTTCCAAAATGGCAGGATCACCTTCGCCGACTGCAAAAGCTATTGGTGCGGTCAAGCCTGCTGCTGCCCCACCGACAGCCGATAGAAGGCCTTTGCGTAAAAAGCCACGACGGGTTTCATCAATACCATTGGCATTGATATCAGCAATTAAGTCCTGAGAGACAAAGTGTTCTGGCGCTTTGACTAAACGAGCTCGATGGGCAGACTTCTCCACTGCAGAGATATCTTCAGGACGCAGTTCAATTTGCTTGTTTGATATAGCATCTTTTTCTGCCATTAATGAATACCTTCAGCAATCTTGGCACACACTGATTGGCACATATCTACGGTTGCGTTATCTGCTATTGAGTAATAGACGGTTACGCCTTCTTTACGCCGGAGCAAAATGCCTGCTTTGTGTAATGCCAAAAGATGTCTTGAAACATTGGCCTGACTTGAACCGCACAATTCGATCACTTCAGAGACCGATTTTTCCCCGCTACAAACTGCATACATGATCCGCAGGCGAGAAGGCTCCGATAGCACGTTGAAATAAGCGGCTACCTTTAAAAATACCGCCTCCATTTGCTTTGGAGTTAGGTTCTTTGTCGCTTTTTGAGCTCTGGCTTTCATGCGGTCTATTAATATGAATATATGCGTATAAAAGCATATTTAACGCTTATATCCGCCCTATTTATATAGTGAGATACCCTAAGAGCGTCTGACGATACAATCCAGCGATGGACATGGAAGCACTCATCCTCTCATTAAAGCTAGCTATTTGGACTTTGGTCCTCATTCTTCCTTTTGGAGTTTGGGTAGCACATCATCTGCAAAGCATGGGCAAGTCCAGGTCATGGATTGAGGCCGCTCTAGCTCTTCCTCTGGTTCTGCCGCCAACCGTTTTAGGCTACTACCTTCTAGTTGGCCTGGGTGGCAAAAGTATCTTGGGTATTCCTCTGGTGTTTTCATTCACTGGAATTTTGATTGCCTCACTGATTGTTAACTTGCCTTTTGCCATTCAACCAATCCAGCGCGCGTTTGAGGCAATTAATCCAGAAATTCGGGAAGCAGCTCAAGTGAGCGGTCTCTCTCAGTGGCAAATCTTTCGCCTCATTGAATTACCTTTAGCTTGGCGCGGCATTACCAGTGCAGCTGTTCTGACTTTTGCCCATACCCTTGGTGAATTCGGTGTCATCCTGATGGTCGGTGGTGCCATTCCAGGAGAAACTAAAACTGTTTCGATTGCCATTTACGACAAAGTCCAAAGTTTTGATACCGTTGGCGCTGGCGCACTCTCATTCATCTTGCTAGCTACTTCGCTAATTGCCATTGCCATTTCATATGGCGTGTTTGGTCGTCACCCCTCGCGTACTAAAGAGTGGAGAAGCTGATGTTCAAAATTAAGCTCTCTCAGACCACGCCTAACCCTTTGCAACTCAGTCTCGAATGCGTCCCCGGAGAACTCCATGCCTTGGTCGGACCATCAGGTAGCGGCAAGACAACCGCCTTAAGAACTATTGCTGGCCTTAATAATGCTGAAACGGGAAAAATCGAATGTGGCGGCGAAATCTGGTTTGAAGCCAATGAAGTGAAGGGCATTACTACCTCACTCAGCCCTGCCCAACGCTCTTGCGGATTCTTATTCCAGCAGTACGCCCTCTTTCCACATTTATCTGCGCTCGAGAATGTCTGCATACCACTATATAACTCGGTGGCTGATGTTACGGAGCGTAAAGTACAAGCACAACGATGGCTGAACCGCATGGGTATTGGTGATTTAGCCATTCGCATGCCCAATCAACTCTCAGGCGGTCAGCAACAACGGGTGGCATTAGCAAGAGCCTTGGCAAGATCACCCAAGATCTTATTATTGGATGAACCTTTTTCTGCGGTAGATGCGCCAACACGCCAAGGTCTCTATAAAACCTTAGCTGAACTGCGTAAAGATTTAAATATTCCGATTCTGTTGGTGACTCATGATCTTCGCGAAGCCGATTTATTAGCAGATCGTATTACTGTCATCGACCAAGGTGTTGGACTGCAGACTGCTCCACCTCAGGTTCTTTTTGAAAGACCTAGAAATTCTCGCGTTGCAGAGCTAGTAGGCATCAATAATAAGTTTGAAGGCGTATTTACTGAAGGCAAACTGACTTGGAGTGGATGTAATCAGATATTTAATGTAGTTGATAAGGGCAAGATCCCCCCGCACACTCCCGTTGCTTGGGTCATCCCTGCAGATGGCATCAGCCTTGATGCAACACTCAGTAAAACAGCAATTGAAGCCAAAGTGGAGCACATCAGTTCATTAGGTCAGATTGCCGTCATTCAACTACGCACACTCGCAGGGAATCATGTCATTACTTGGGAAGCATCTGCTGCTGAGGTAAAACGCTTATCTTTGGAGGCTGGCAATAAGTCTTATATTGAAATTGATGGGGGCAAGATTCACATCATGCCACTGCGCCCAATCAACGACCCAAGGCGCTTCAGTAATTAGTCATTACTAAATGGGCTTCTGAGCCACCAAACCGAGTATGGCAGACATACCAGTATGTCTTGGACCTTCTGATAATGCTTTTTCGTAAGAATGAAGCTCCAGGATATTAAAGTCTTGAGCTAAATCGCGAATCAGCTCTTCTGTATAGAGATGTTCTATCAATGATGGGCCACCCGTTTTATATTCCAACTGCTTAGGTGTGTAACCCTGCAGAATAAAGAGGCTACCTGGCTTCAGAGTCTCGTAAGTCTTTTGAAAGATCCGCTTACGCATTGCCGGATCAGCAAACTGAATAAAGATTCCGATGACAGCATCATAAGTATTAGCATGCCATATAAAGCTATCAGTATCGGAGAATGAATATTCAACTTCTACCTGATTATCTTTAGCAAACTGTTTTGCTTTAGCTAACGCAATATCCGATGCATCAAAGCCAACCACCTGCATACCTTGCTTTGCCAGCCAGACACCATTGCGACCCTCGCCATCAGCAATACAAAGCACCTTGTCACCAGTCTTGAGATACTGATTTGCCTTTTCAACAAGGTACTCATTCGGCTCTTTTCCAAAGATGAACTCTTCTTTATCAAAGCGCTCATTCCAGAACTGGGTTGCGTCAGCAAAGCTCATAAGAATCGAATGCCTTACTTCTTCAAGCCGCCAACAAGATCGCTTTTAAGATCGTTGATATTCTCAAGGCCTACTGCAATACGTACTAAGCCATCTGTAATTCCTGCAACTTTGCGAGCCTCTGGCGTTACACGGCAATGCGTTGTCGTCGCTGGATGAGTAATCGTGGTACGGGTATCGCCTAAGTTAGCTGTAATAGAGCAAAGCTTGGTTTGATTGATTAGGTTGAAAGCCGATTTTTTTCCGCCCTTGAGAACAAAGGAGAGAATAGCCCCACCCGTTTTTTGTTGGCGCATTGCCAAAGCATGTTGCGGATGTGATTTAAGGCCTGGATGGTAGACGCGCTCAACACCAGGCTGTTTCTCGAGCCATTGCGCTAATGCAAGGGCATTCTCGCTCTGCTGCTTCATACGAAGCTCAAGTGTCTCCAGACCTTTGAGAAACACCCAAGCATTAAAAGCAGACAGTGTTGGTCCTGCGGTTCGAACGTATGGGAATACCTTACCCATAACAAAATCTTTGCTGCCCACAATCGCACCGCCAACCACTCTACCCTGACCATCTAAATACTTGGTTGCTGAATGAATCACGACATCAGCACCTAAAGCCAATGGCTTTTGGAGAGCTGGTGTGCAAAAACAGTTATCTACCGCAAATAAGGCTTTTGCTTTATTGGCAATCTTAGAAATCGTTTTGATATCGGCAATCTCAGTCAAAGGGTTTGATGGGGTCTCAAGATAAAACAGTTTGGTGTTTGGCTGGACAGCAGCTTGCCATGACTTGGTATCTGCCAAATCAACATATGTAGTGGTAATTCCAAAGCGGCCGAGGATGTTAGTGAACAACTGAATCGTTGCACCAAAGACAGAACGTGAGCAAACTACATGATCGCCCGCTTGCAAATGCGCCATCGCCATCGTCAAAATGGCAGACATACCAGAAGCAGTTGCAATGCAAGCTTCACCACCTTCTAAAGCGGCCAAGCGATCTTGGAACATACTGACAGTTGGATTGGTAAAGCGTGAATAGATAAAACCTTGGTCCGCATGGGCAAAGCCATCAGCCGCTAACTCAGCACTATCAAAACAGAAACTGGAAGTCAGAAACATAGCCTCTGAATGCTCTTGATATTCAGCCGTGCGACGAGTGCCAGCGCGGACCGCTAAGGTCTCGAGCGCTAGCTTGGAAAAATCAGGTTTTTTGCGGGTAGGTTTACTCTTCATAATGCTATTTTGACACCGAATTGCAGAATTGCCTCGAGTGAGGCAATTCTTGTCGCTTTTTAGTCTTCGGTAGCCAAATGTAGGTGGAGCTGGGAGCGAGCAAAGTCGCTTGAATCACGCTGACGGTCTGCCTGTGCAGCAGAAGAATTACGCTGCGCTTCCAAGGCATCCAAATACGATTCATTAATGTCGCCAGTAATGTAATGCCCATCAAAACAAGAGGCTTCGAAATTATGGAGATTGGGATTGATATCCGTTACCGCCTGTTTCATATCTTCAACGCTTTGATAGATGAGTTGGTCGGCGCCAATCATCTTGTTAATTTCTTCATCAGTGCGACCATAGGCAACTAACTCGCTACGCGTTGGCATATCAATACCGTAGACGTTCGGGAAGCGCACTGGAGGTGCAGCAGAGGCAAAGATCACTTTCTTAGCACCAGACTCGCGTGCCATTTGCACAATCTCAAATGAGGTAGTGCCACGGACAATAGAATCATCCACGATCAAGACAGTCTTATCTTTAAACTCAATCCGCATGGCATTGAGTTTCTGACGAACAGACTTTTTACGCACAGCCTGTCCCGGCATGATGAAGGTACGACCGATATATCGATTCTTAAAGAAGCCTTCGCGATAATCCACGCCTAATTTCTTAGCCACTTGCATTGCTGCAGGACGACTAGAATCCGGAATCGGCATAACTACATCAATTTCATCGACATTAGTCTCTTTGCGAATCTTCTCCGCCAAGTAATCACCCATGCGCATACGCACGTTATAGACCGTGACTCCATCGATGGTGGAGTCTGGACGAGCCATGTAGACGTATTCAAAAATACAAGGCGTCAGAACAGCATTCGGTACGCATTGACGCGCATAGAAGTTGCCGTCTAAATCAATATAGATGGCTTCACCAGGATTAACATCCCGCACAAAGGTAAATCCGAGACCTTCCAGTGCAACGGATTCAGAGGCTACCATCCATTCTGGGCCTTGCGGTGTATCAATCCGCCCAATACAAAGAGGACGAATACCAAATGGATCGCGGAATGCCAGCAAGCCATAGCCAGCAATCAAAGAGACTACGGCGTATGAACCCTTAACGCGACTTGTTACGCCGGTGACAGCATTAAACATCGCGCCCTCATCCAAGGCAGCACTATTTGTTTCTTTTTGGAGTTCATCTGCTAAGACGTTTAGCAATACTTCGGTATCTGAGCTGGTGTTAATGTGACGACGATCTCGATAAGCCATCTCTACACGTAAGCTTGGAGCATTAGTGAGGTTGCCGTTATGAGCCAAAATAATGCCATAAGGCGCACTGACATAAAACGGTTGCGCTTCTTCTTCGCTACTTGCTGAGCCAGCGGTGGGGTAACGTACTTGGCCAATACCAGCATTACCCACTAAGCTGCGCATATTACGAGTTCTAAACACGTCTCGCACTAAGCCATTGGCTTTATGCATCGTGAACGAATTACCGTTCATTGTCGCAATGCCGGCAGCATCTTGTCCGCGATGCTGCAAGAGCAACAAAGCATCATAGAGAAGTTGGTTGACTGGGGAGTGGGAAACAGTTCCGACGACGCCGCACATATCTCTAATTTCCTATTGTTAATGTAGGAGTAATGGTTGGGGTGATTTTAGGCATTGTATTACTCAATTGCTTTGCCCAATCGGTTGGCAACCAACCTTTAATTAATCCAGTAGCCATATCAACGGTCGGCCTGGTAAGTGCGTTTTTCCATGCCACACTCTGTGGAATAGGAGTCAAGGCTGCCAAGGTGGCAAGTACCACCACAATCAAGCCACCGCGTAATAAACCAAACGCCAAGCCTAAAAAACGGTCAGTCAAACTTAAGCCTGCTGACAAAATAATCTTTTGCACTAAGCCGCCGAACAATCCACAGATAATCAAAGTCAACACAAACAGAATGAACCAACTCAAACCAAGGCTGAGCAATTCGTCTAGATGAAAGGTTGAAAGCCATTCGGTAGAAAGATAGTTACTGTAGTGATAAGCCACCCAAGCAGCGACGAACCAAGAAGCAAGCGCCAGAACTTCTTTAAATAATCCGCGTGAGATACCCACTAGGGCAGACACCAAAAGTACCACTAGGGTGAAATAATCCACCGATGTTAGCTTTAAGGTGGATAAGTATTCCATTACTGCTTACCAGTCTCAACAAGTCTTGGTGAAAGACCCATTGCCTTGGTTTTCTTTTCTGCTGCTTCTGCAGAATCTTTATCTGTGAATGGACCAGCTCGCAAAACATAGAGCTTAGTCCCATCACTACCTGTTTTATTAAACACGTAGTTTGGAATCTTTTGATCTTTCAGTTTAGCAACCCAGCCTTTAGTGCGATCTTCAGATGCAAATGCGCCAAGTTGAATGATGAACTTGCCAGAGCCATTGGCCGCACTCGCACCATTAGCACTACTGACATTGTCTTTGGTCGCATCATCCGTCTTTGCTTTAGCACTAGAGGCAGAAACTACCTCTTCTCCTGTTGCCAATCCTAGACCAGCAGCCTTACCAGGAGCAGGCTTTGTTTCTGACTTAGGTTCTGACTTAGGTTCTGTCCTTGCTTCAGACTTTACTTCGGGAGCAGCTGCGGATTCTTTAGCAGACTCCACTGGGGCGTCTACTTTTACTCTTTCTTCAGTTCTGGCTTCCGGCTTTGCTTCAATACCAGGAATTGGCAAACTCGTAACGATATTGACTGCAATATCGTTAGGCGCAGACTTTGGCCGACTATCGAGAATGCGAGGTAAACCAACAACGGCAATCAGAACCAATACTGCCGCGCCAATCAATCGATGGCGCGCTCTTTGTTGTTCTGGATCTTCTGTGAGGGCAAGCTCTTCAGCTTCAAGGGCTCGTTGGAAACTACGGGGAGCGGTCCGCTGAGCAGAACGACGCCTTGCTGAACCCAATTCAAGGTCATCAGCCTGAGTTTTTCGCTTAAAAAAGCTCGGTAAACGAATCATGGATCAATGCGCCTGGTTGTTTCGATAAGCCATTACGCCTGCAACAGTATAGAAAGATCCGAAGGTCACAATTCTATCACCCTCACCAGCCTGAGATAGCGCTTTTTGATACGCTGAAGCTGGATTTTCGAAGATTTCGATACCACCATCAGCCCCATTTTTTGGCTTTACTCCCAGAGCCTCAAGTTGCTGGGCTAAGGTTTTTGCCAACGCTGCCCGAGGGGTTGGCAAATCCGTACAAAACCAGAAATCCACGATGTCCAGCAACGGCTTTATCACGCCTTCGATATCTTTATCAGCCATAGCGCCAAAAATGGCATAGGTATAGGGGTGATAGCCCATTTTGTCTAAGCCCTGAGCTAGAGTGGCGGCAGCATGGGGGTTATGAGCAACATCCAAGACCACCGTCGGTTGACCTGGTAGAACCTGAAAACGACCCGGTAACTCGACCATGGCAAAACCATTGCGAATATCCTGCGCGCTGACTGGCAAACGTTGATGCAAAGCCATTAAGGCAGCAATCACGGCAGCAGCATTCAGAATCTGATTAGCACCGCGCAGTGCTGGGTAACCAAGCCCACTAAAGCGTTTATTCCGGCCAGCCCAACCCCATTGCTGTTTATCACCCTGGAAGTTATAGTCCCGACCCTGCAACCAAAGATCACAACCCAACTTTTCTGCATAGTCAATTAAAGATTGTGGCGGCACGGGGTCACCGCAGACAGCAATGTGGCCAGAGCGAAAGATCCCGGCTTTTTCCAAAGCAATTGCCTCACGCGTATCACCCAAAAAATCCGCATGATCAATATCAATACTTGTCACGATGGCGCAATCTGCATCCACAATATTGACGGCATCTAAACGACCACCCATGCCCACCTCAAGTACCACGGCATCTAAATTTGCTTTAGCAAACAAATGCATGATCGCCAGAGTGGTGAACTCAAAATAGGTCAGCGTTGGTGCATCGACCAGACTCACACGGGCTTGTTCGACCGCTACAAAGTGTTCTAACAAAAGAGCATCTTTCACTTCTTCGCCGTTAAGGCGAGCCCGCTCATTAAAACTGAGTAAATGGGGTGAAGTGTGACAACCCACTCGATAGCCAGAAGCCAGCAGGATACTTTCTAGATAGGCACAGGTAGAACCTTTGCCGTTCGTACCGGCGACAGTAATAACTGGACAATCAAAGTGAAGGTCTAGTGCAGCCTTAACGCGATTAATACGCTCAAGACCCATATCGATACCAACGGGATGAGCGGTTTCGAGGTGACTCAGCCAAGCCTCGAGGCTGGTGAAAAGAATTGGGGCTTGGTGTGCTGTGCTCAAGCGCTTAGACAGCTGCGCTACCCGCGATCGCAGGCTCAGGAAGTTTCTGCAAGAGTGCTAAGAGTCGCGCAATCTCACCACGCATTTGACGGCGATCCACAATCATGTCGATGCCCCCTTTTTGCATTAAGAACTCAGAGCGCTGGAAACCTTCTGGCAATTTTTCCCGAACGGTTTGCTCAATCACGCGCGGGCCAGCAAAACCAATCAAGGCTTTTGGCTCCGCCATTACCACATCACCCATAAAAGCAAAACTAGCGGAGATGCCACCCATGGTTGGGTCGGTCAATACACTGATATAAGGCAAACCTTTTTTAGACAACAAGGTCAACATCGAATTAGTCTTCGCCATCTGAAACAAGGACAGCAAGCTCTCTTGCATACGAGCGCCGCCAGTAGCGGTTACGCAAATGAAAGCACATTTTTTATTGATAGCTTCTTGCACACCGCGTGCAAAACGCTCACCTACCACGGAGCCCATAGAGCCACCCATGTATTGGAACTCAAAACAAGCTGCGACTACTGGAATGGCTTCAATTTTTCCACCCATCACAATCAGAGCTTCCGTTTCGCCAGAAGCGTCATTTGCTTCTTTAATCCGATCTGGATACTTTTTAGAATCTTTAAATTTCAGGGGATCAGTTGGATAGATATCAGCACCGATTTCGTAACGACCTTTTGGATCGAGTAAATTCTCCAGACGCTGACGTGCGCCGATGCGCATGTGATGACTACATTTTGGACAGACTGAAAGATTGGCTTCGATATCCGTGCTGTAGAGAACCGTTTCGCAACTAGGGCACTTTACCCACAATCCCTCTGGTACTGATTTGCGATTCGCAGGATCAGTATGTTGAATTTGGGGAGGGAGTAATTTATCTATCCAGCTCATTAGTTTTGACTATCCAATGCGTCTCGAATCTCACGAATGAAGGTTTCCAGTGATTGTACCGCCTGCCCTGGGGGCGCATCCTCCAAAAGACGAATAATCCGACTACCAATGACCACCGCATCAGCGCTAGCAGATACTGCCTTAGCGCTCGCAGCATCGCTAATTCCAAAGCCCACCGCAATGGGAATATCAGTCTCTTCGCGGATTTTAGGAATGATGCTAGCGACATCTTGGGTATTCAGATGTGAGGCCCCAGTTACTCCGCGCATAGATACATAGTAAATGTATCCAGAGGCGATCTTGGCAGCATCTTTAATACGTTCGTGTGATGAAGTTGGTGCCAATAGGAAAATGGGATCGATTCCCGCAACGCGCATACGTGCTGCAAAGTCAACGCACTCTTCTGGCGGGTAATCCACCACCAAGACACCATCCACACCCGCTGCTTTAGCTTCGGTTGCAAAACGTTCTGTACCCATTTGCTCAACCGGATTGGCATAGCCCATGAGTACCACTGGAGTAGTCGCATCTTTTTTACGGAACTCTTTGACCATCTCTAAACAAGAATGCAAAGTGACGCCATGCGTTAATGCACGCTCAGATGATCTTTGAATGACAGGGCCATCAGCCATTGGATCAGAGAATGGCACACCCAATTCAATGACGCTGGAGCCACCGCGCACTAATGCGTGCATGAGTTCAACCGTCATTCCAGGATCGGGATCACCAGCCGTAATAAACGGAATCAAGCCTTTTTTACCCGTTGCTTTTAACTCTTTAAAGAGTGCAGTAATTTTTGACATGCTATTTTTTAATTAACCTTCTGATCCTGTTGCTTGTGCAACGGTGTGCATGTCCTTATCGCCACGGCCTGAGAGATTGACCAAGATGGTTTTATCTTTTGGCAAAGTCTTAGCAAGCTTGCAGGCATAAGCAATCGCATGGGAAGACTCTAGCGCAGGAATGATGCCCTCAATTTGGCAACAGTCATGGAAAGCCTTGAGTGCTTCTTCATCCGTAATAGCCACATAGTCAGCACGACCAGAATCTTTCAACCAAGCATGCTCAGGACCAACCCCTGGATAGTCCATGCCAGCAGAAACAGAATGCGTTTCTGAGATCTGACCATTCTCATCCTGAAGCAAGTAAGTGCGATTACCGTGCAACACACCTGGCTTACCAACACACAGTGCTGCTGAATGTAAACCACTACCCAGACCATGGCCTGCAGCCTCTACACCAACCAATTTTACTTCTGGAAAATCAATATAGGGATAGAAAATACCCATAGCATTTGAGCCACCGCCAACGCAAGCTAATACAAAGTCTGGTTGACGACCAGTCATCTCTGGCATTTGTACTTTGCACTCTTCACCAATCACGCTTTGGAAATCACGCACCATCATCGGATAAGGATGCGGACCTGCAACGGTACCGATGATGTAAAAAGTGTTATCTACATTGGTCACCCAATCGCGCATCGCTTCATTCAGTGCATCTTTTAAGGTTTTGGTTCCAGACTCAACGGGAACTACCTTGGCACCTAGTAACTTCATCCGAAATACGTTTTGTGCTTGACGCGCTACATCTACAGAACCTTGATACACAGTACAGTCCAGACCAAAGCGCGCGCAAATCGTGGCAGTAGCAACACCGTGTTGCCCTGCTCCTGTCTCGGCGATGATGCGTGGCTTACCCATGCGCTTGGCGAGCATCGCTTGACCAATGACATTATTAATCTTATGGGCACCAGTGTGGTTTAAGTCTTCACGCTTGAGATAGATCTGTGCGCCGCCGAGCATTTCGCTCCAACGCTTCGCATGATAGACCGGTGAAGGCCTACCGACAAAGTGTTTCAGTTCGTAGTGGAACTCTTCAATGAACTCAGGATCATGTTGATATTTTGCATAGGCTTCTTTGAGCTCATCTAATGCATACATCAATGTCTCAGAAACAAACACGCCGCCATAAGGACCGAAGTGTCCTCGTGCATCTGGCTTGTCGTACATAGCTACCTCTTTTGATTTATTTACAGCAAATTATTGGGATGATGCTTTCGCATCTGCTGCGCGCACTGCTTTTACAAAATCAGCCATGAGCCCAGGATCTTTGACACCCCTGCTGCTTTCTACGCCACTAGAGACGTCAACTGCGCAAGGATGCAGGCGTGCAATTGCCTCGCCCACGTTGTGCGTGTTCAATCCACCACTCAAAACGACCCGAGGCGCGTTTTCGCTTACCCATGTTTGTGGAATTCCTTGCCAATCAAAAGGAACGCCTCCGCCACCATAACCCTCAACGAGAGCATCCAGCAGAAAAGCGTTTGCATCCCTATATTGTAGGGAAAAATCATCAAAAGCGAACTGGGCTCCTACACGCGCCGCCTTTATCCAAGGCTGGCCTTGTGCCAACTGCACGCATCTTTGCGGGGTCTCATCCCCATGAAACTGCCATAAAGTGATTGCAGCCGCAGCGCGGATAGCGGCAAACTCCTCATCTGAAGCATTAACTACCAATCCGACTGCGTCTACCCCCGCTGGGAGCCTAGAAATCAGTTGGGCGGCAATATTGGGGCTTACGGCTCGGACACTGGGAGGGTAAAAGACAAATCCAACGGCATCTACTCCAGCCAAAACGGCGGCATCAATATCCGCTGAGGTCTTTAAACCACAGATTTTGACCCGGGTTCCCCCCGGCGAGTATGTCAATAAGCCCATAGATCAATGATAAGGCTTTCGGGAGCCTATTTTCCGGTGACCTGATCTGGCAACCAAGAGTTTTTTAGCCAAGGGGCAGGAATCTCAAATTCCGGTGGATAAGCAATTTTGCTTAAATATAGGCCATCCGGCATAAAGGTAGGCGCAGCAAGATGGCGGTCTTTTGCGGCCAACAATTGCGCCATCCATTCTGGCTTTTGCTTACCCCGCCCTATTTGCAAAAAACTACCGACCAGATTACGTACCATGTGATGCAAGAAGGCATTCCCACGAATCACAAAATACAACCAAGGTTCTGCAGAAATGATGTCAATCGCATACATCGTTTTGACTGGGGTCTTGCTTTGACACTCGGAAGATCTAAATGATGTGAAGTCATGTTCGCCAATGAGACATAGGGCTGCTTCTTTCATGGCATCTATATCGAACCATTGATTGGGTGGCAGCATCACATAACCTGCACGCGCATCGATCATAGGAGAACGGCAAGGGCCTGCATGCAATGCATAAATATAGGTTCGCTTATATGCTGAGAAGCGGGCACTAAACTCTTCGGGGACGACCTTAGCCCAGTTCACCACAATAGATCCGGGCAAAAAAGAATTCACCCCCCTCACCCAAGAAAAATCTTCACGCTCAACCTGAGCATCAAAATGAACTACCTGTCCGAGAGCATGAACTCCAGCATCTGTTCTACCGGCAGTAATGGTTTGTACCGGAAAGCCTTTGGCCTCTTCACCAATAAAAGCCGTAATTGCTTTTTCTAGTTCTGCTTGTACGGTATTTTGATTGTGCTGAACTTGCCATCCAGCATAAGGACTACCATCATATTGGAGACCGAGCGCTATACGCATCGCTCACACCTAAGTCTGACGATGTGAAAGCTCTGACAATAAGCCTTGCGCTTCAATCGTAATGGCTGGATCTACCGAGCTGCTAGAACGAATAATGTCCTCTAAAGACTTCTTCGCTGCCGAGAAATCTTCAATCGTGATGTAAGCGCGAGCCAGATTCAGTTTGACACGCAAGGTATCCGCCAAAGGATTATTGTCTGGCGCAACTTCGGGATGCGACTCTTTCGGTGGCTTAGAAAGATCAAGATCGATTCCTGAAAATAATGTCTTGGCACGCTCAGGCATTTCAAAATGGGGTGCAGGGGTAGGCTTCTGGGGGTCTAGATCTTTCTCCTCAAATGAAGCCGATTCTGAGCTACGGGCGTTACGCGCCAAAACCCAAAGTAAAAGTCCCGTGAATGCAATTAAGCCAATCGCCAAAGCGGCTGGCCCAAAACCACCCAAGCCATAATTATTTTCAGCTGATTTTTTTCCTTTGGATTTTTCCAAGAGGCGCTGTAAGTCAGCAATATTCTTTTGCAGTTCTGCAACACGTGCTTTAGCTTGCTCTAGTTCTTTTTCTTGTGCGACTAAGTCTTCTGTGTAACGACGCTCCTCAGCACTGCCTTCTGCACTGGAGCCAATTTTCAAGCGATCTTTTGCAGCATTCTCAGCAGCTTTATTTTTTCCACCCTTACTAGAACCATCTACACCTTTATCGCCTTTACCACCCTTCTCAGAGCGCCACTGCTCATTAGCATCAGCCACGAACTGATTGGCCTCAACAGGACTAATGGAGCGCAAGAGTGCTTGACTTGGTTTATTAAGCTCGGCTCCAGCAATTAATCTATTCACACTACCGCTGGCAAACGCATCAGGATTTGCTTTATATAAAGCCAGCATGGTCTGATCTAAGCTAGCGCCCTCTAGGCGTGGTGCCATGATGGTGGCAATTTCAGAAAGACTTTGACCGGGTTTTACAGTCACCTTCTGCGTATCACCTAAGAGGAAGGTATATGTTTTAGTGAGACTTCCACTTGACCAATTCATCTTCACCAAGACATCTAGGAATGGATCATCAGTGATTGGTACAGGATTTACGGTTTCTACTAAAACCATCAACTGCTCTTGACGATTTCGATAAATCATTACTTGCGGATTCAAATCCAGAATTTTTTGCGAGATCCCCAGTTTTTCGAAGACCGTCTTACCTGGAAGTTCAACAGCAAGGGATGGCAATGCATCCTTTTCGTCCACTCCACTTCTAATGGGAATTTCTACGCGTAAGGGCTCACCAGGTACTGACTGTAATTTAGGAACGCCCAAATGAATCGCACTGGCCGCACAGGACCAACTGAGCAAAGTAAAGCAAATTACTTTGAGCAATCTCGATTGGCCAAGACCTAGCATCTATGTAATTACCTCTCCAGTAAGATTCTGAGCATGCGGCGCAAGGGCTCAGCTGCTCCCCATAATAGCTGATCGCCGACGGTAAATGCACCTAAATACTCTGGACCCATCGCCAATTTATGCAAACGTCCGATAGGTACTGTTAAGGTACCGCTAACGGCTGCTGGCGATAAATCACACTCAGTTATTTCACGATCATTAGGCACGACTTTTACCCACTGACTATCGTTTGCCAAGATCGCTTCAATCTCCTGGAGGGGAACATCTTTCTTCAACTTCACTGTCAAGCCCTGGGAATGGCAGCGCATCGCTCCAACCCGCACACATATCCCATCAACTGGAATGCTGCCAGGAGTCCGAAATGCAGGGCGACCTAAGATCTTATTGAACTCAGCGCCACCCTTCCACTCTTCTTTGGTTTGCCCATGCTCGAGAGGTACGTCGATCCACGGAATCAAACTTCCAGCTAAAGCAGTATTACGAAAATTCTGTTTCGGAAAATCGGGTGAACGTAAGGTTTCAGTCACTTTGCGATCAATATCCAAAATCCACGAAGATGGGTCTGCCAATTCTGTAGCCACGCTGTCACGCAAAGCACCCATTTGCAATAGTAACTCGCGCATATTTTGAGCGCCTGCACCAGAAGCTGCTTGATAAGTCATGGCACTAATCCACTCAACCATGTCAGCTTTCACTAAACCACCCATAGCCATCATCATTAAACTTACTGTGCAGTTACTACCGATCCAATTTTTTCCACCCGCAGCTAATGCCTTATCAATCACAGGGCGATTGACAGGATCGAGAATCAATACAGCATCATCTTTCATACGCAATGCGCTAGCAGCATCAATCCAATGACCACTCCAACCAGCCGCACGCAGCTTGGGGAAGATCTCATTGGTGTAATCACCACCCTGGCAAGTCAAAATGATGTCACAACGGGACAACGCCTTGATGTCAGTGGCATCTTGCAAAGTACTTTCACTCTTGGTGACTTTTTTACCATTGAGCAAGGGAACTTCGCCGCCTACTTGGCTCGTGCTAAAGAAAACCGGCTCGATCAAATCAAAATCTTTCTCGGCGAGCATGCGCTCCATCAGAACACTGCCAACCATTCCGCGCCAGCCAACTAAACCTACCAACGGTGTTTTTGTATTTGCCATGATTTAACTACCTAGTGAAAATATTGACTTATTTATCCAGCGAGTGCCGCAACCACTGCATCACCCATTTGCACAGTAGATACCTTTTGGGTGCCTTCTGTATAAATATCAGCAGTACGTAAGCCTTGTGCCAACACTTTTTGTACTGCTTTTTCAATCCGGTCGGCTTCTGCAGGCATACCCAAGGAATAACGCAACATCATGGCTGCAGACAAAATCGTTGCCAAAGGATTAGCAATCCCTTGACCAGCAATATCAGGCGCAGAGCCGTGGCTTGGCTCATACAAGCCTTTGTTGTGCTTATCTAATGACGCAGAAGGCAACATGCCAATCGAGCCTGTGAGCATCGCTGCTTCGTCAGACAGAATGTCACCGAACAGATTACCGGTCACGACTACATCAAATGCTTTAGGCGCCTTCACCAATTGCATTGCTGCGTTATCGACATACATGTGGGATAACTCAACATCAGGATAGTCTTTAGAAACCCGAATCATGACTTCGCGCCACAACTGTGAAGTCTCTAATACGTTCGCTTTATCTACGCTGCACACTTTTTTACCGCGCTTGCGTGCCGCTTCAAATGCAACGCGACCAATCCGCTCTACTTCTGGCTCGCTGTAATGCATGGTGTCATAACCTTCACGAGCACCTTTAAATAATGGCAACTCTGAGCTACGAATACCGCGAGGTTGACCAAAGTAAATATCGCCATTGAGTTCACGCACAATCAAAATATCCAAGCCACCAATAATTTCTGGTTTGAGGCTGGATGCTGCTGTGAGTTCTGGATAGCAAATCGCTGGCCTAAAGTTAGCAAACAATTCTAAGTGTTTACGTAATCCTAAGATGGCCTGCTCTGGGCGAAGTTCACGAGCAAGCGTGTCGTATTTCCAATCACCGACTGCGCCAAACAAAATAGCGTCAGCTTTTTTTGCCAACTCTAAAGTCGCTGGCGGCAAAGGATGTCCAGCCACGTCATAGGCAGCGCCACCCACAGGAGCTTCCTCTAGATCAAACTTTGGGCCTAACGCTTGAAGAACGCGAACGGCTTGAGCAACAATTTCCGGGCCGATCCCATCGCCCGGGAGAACTGCAATTTTCATGAAAGGCCTTTAAATCAACGAATTACGGCAATTGTGTTGCAAGCCAAGGCATCTTGAGGATGCGCTCAGCTTCATAAGCCTTGATTTTATCTGCATGACGCAGAGTTAAGCCAATATCGTCCAAACCGTTGAGGAGGCAATACTTCCTAAAGGGGGCTACCTCAAAGCTATAGGCGCTGCCGTCAGGGGCGATAACCTGTTGAGCGTCTAGGTCAATTGTCAGTTGATAACCACTAAAAGCCATCGTCTCGTTAAAGAGGTGATCTACCTGCATTTCGGTCAAAACGATGGGTAAAACACCATTTTTGAAGCAGTTGTTATAGAAAATATCGGCAAAGCTAGGGGCAATCACGGCCCTGAAGCCAAATTGGTCTAAAGCCCATGGCGCATGTTCACGTGAACTACCGCAACCAAAGTTCTTGCGAGCCAAGAGAATACCGGCGCCTTTGTAGCGCGGCTGATTGAGCACAAAGTCAGGATTAATTGGACGAGTACTGCAATCTTGACCAGGTTCGCCATGGTCTAAATAACGCCATTCATCGAATAAGTTCTGACCAAAGCCCGTTTTCTTGATGGACTTTAAAAACTGCTTCGGAATGATGGCATCGGTATCCACGTTCTCACGATTCAGTGGAGCAACTAAACCTTTGTATACCGTAAATTTTTCCATGACTCTGACTCTATCTATATTTTTTGTTTACTTCACAGGGGTAATGACAACGTCCTTACCCTTAGTTTGAGATTGATTCTGCTGAGTAGAATTTGCACCGGATCCGCCCATGGCGCTACCCATGGTTTGCAAATCTTTGCCCATGCCTTCCATGGTATTACTGCAAGCAGAAATAATCACACCTGCAATACCAACAATGGCTAATCTAGAAATCAATGAGACTGAAGAAAATTTCATCTGGATTACCTTTATGAAATCTTACGAACATCAACAAAATGGCCCTCAATCGCCGCAGCAGCAGCCATTGCCGGACTGACTAAATGGGTGCGACCGCCATTACCTTGACGACCTTCGAAGTTACGATTCGATGTAGAGGCACAACGCTCACCAGGCTCTAAGCGATCAGCATTCATGGCTAAACACATAGAGCAACCGGGCTCGCGCCATTCAAAGCCAGCAGCTTTAAAAATTCGATCTAAGCCTTCCCGCTCTGCTTGGGCTTTCACCAAACCAGAGCCAGGAACTACCAATGCCAGCTTCACATTAGCAGCCACTTTCTTGCCAATGCGATCCACCACTTTTGCAGCAGCCCGAATATCTTCAATGCGGCTATTAGTGCAGGAACCAATAAATACTTTATCCACAGAGATACTGCTCAGTGGCGTATTCGGTATGAGATTCATATATTCCAAAGCACGCTCCATCGCAGAGCGCTTGTTTGGATCACGCTCTTTTTCCGGATCAGGAACACGGTCGCTGATAGCAAGCACCATCTCAGGAGAGGTGCCCCAGGTGACTTGTGGAGCGATTTCTTCAGCACGCAATTCCACTACCGCATCAAACTGGGCATCTGCATCCGAATGCAATGTTCTCCAATGCTGCATTGCTTGCAATAGGACTTGACCTTGAGGAGCATAAGGGCGACCTTGAATGTATTCAATCGTAGTTTCATCCACAGCCACCAAACCAGATCTTGCGCCACCTTCAATCGCCATATTGCAGAGGGTCATACGACCTTCCATAGACAAATCCCGAATCGCTTCACCAGCAAACTCGATACAGTAACCAGTGCCACCTGCAGTGCCAATCTTACCGATCACCGCCAAGACGATATCTTTAGCTGTAGAACCGGGTTGCAAACGGCCATCTACCCGCACCAACATGTTCTTACTCTTTTTCATGAGCAAGGTTTGAGTGGCCAAGACGTGCTCCACTTCCGATGTACCAATACCAAATGCCAAGGCACCAAATGCGCCATGCGTGCTGGTATGTGAATCACCGCAGACAACAGTCATGCCAGGTAAGGTTGCACCCTGTTCTGGTCCAATCACGTGAACAATCCCTTGGCGAGCATCATTCATCTTGTATTGGGTAATACCAAATGCATCACAGTTTTGATCTAAGGTGTCGACTTGCAGCTTAGATATGGGATCTGCAATTCCTGCCGAGCGGTCTGTGGTTGGAACGTTGTGATCCGAAACAGCCAAGTTGGCGGAGATGCGCCATACCGGACGACCAGCCAGATTCAAGCCTTCAAATGCCTGAGGGCTGGTTACCTCATGGAGCAACTGACGGTCAATATAGATCGTGGCTGTGCCATCCTCTTCCGAGTAAACAACGTGGTCATCCCACAATTTGTCATAAAGCGTACGAGACATGAGTGCCCTTAAAACCTTTATTTACGAACGGAAATGTTAGGAACCTTACGCGAAGTTTCACCAACATATAACTGACGTGGACGTCCAATCTTGTACTCGGAATCCGTAATCATTTCTTCCCACTGAGCAATCCAGCCAACTGTTCTTGCTAGCGCAAAAATACAAGTGAACATATCCGTTGGGATACCCAGTGCGCGCTGCACAATACCTGAGTAGAAGTCCACGTTTGGATAGAGCTTGCGGCTCACAAAATACTCGTCTTCCAAGGCAATCTTCTCCAGGGTCATCGCCAGCTTGAATAATGGATCGTCTTGTAGGCCGAGTTCATTTAAAACTTCATAGCAAGTCTCACGCATTAGTTTAGCGCGTGGATCGAAGTTTTTGTAAACGCGGTGACCAAAGCCCATCAAACGTACGCTCGAGTTCTTGTCTTTCACCTGAGCGATGAACTCATGAATCTTATCCACGCCGCCTTGTGCTTGAATATCATTCAACATTTGCAAGCAAGCTTCGTTAGCACCACCGTGGGCTGGGCCCCAAAGACAAGCAATACCGGCAGAAATGGCAGCAAACGGGTTCGTACCTGAAGAACCGCACAAACGAACGGTTGAGGTGGAGGCATTTTGCTCATGATCTGCATGCAAGATAAAGATGCGATCCAAAGCGCGTACTAAAACTGGGTTTACTTTGTACTCTTCACACGGCGTAGCAAACATCATGCGCATGAAGTTTGCGGTGTATGACAAAGAGTTATCTGGATAGATAAAAGGTTGTCCTACGGAGTACTTGTACGACATTGCCACTAAGGTTGGCATCTTCGCAATCAAACGAATCTGCGCCACTTCACGTGCATAGGAATCGCTGTAATCAATCTCATCATGGTAGAACGCAGCCATGGCACCAACCAAACCAGTTAACACTGACATGGGATGGGCATCGCGACGGAAACCGCGCAAGAAGAATTGCATTTGCTCGTGGACCATGGTGTGGTGAATCACCATTTGATCGAAATCTTTTTTCTCGGTCGCGTTGGGCAATTGGCCATTAATCAAAAGGTAGCAAACCTCTAAGAAGTCGCAGTTTGCAGCCAAATCATCAATCGGGTAACCACGATAGAGCAACTCGCCTTTGTCACCATCGATGTAAGTAATTTTGCTATTACAGGATGCAGTAGATAGAAAGCCTGAGTCGTAAGTGAACTTACCAGTTTGACCATAGAGCTTGCGAATATCGATGACATCAGGACCAACCGTGCCTTTATAAATTGGCAGATCAAAATCTGGTGTTCCATCCGAAAACGAGAGTTTTGCCTTGATGTCCGATTCAATCATTTCTAATCCTTAGTCATTCAAAATTATGATTAATACACTATTTATTCGATCACACGCTTGCACTACTACTGCACCAAAAGACTGAATTACTTCTCTCTCAGCTTTTGTAAAACTGTTTTAAAGGAGTCAGACTGCATCTCCTGCTCCAGTCCAGCCACCGAATCTTTACGACCGATTAATAAATCCATCAGGTCATTGTCATCTAAGGCCAACAACTGGCTCAATACTTTGCCATCTTCCACGCTTAACTGAGCGCTGTAACGCTCAAAGAAACGCTGCAGAATTAAATCGTTCTCTAGCAAGCCCCTGCGAGCATCACTTTTTAAGCGATATAACTCTGCATTACCGAGGGTCATACTGCCCTACGAACCATCAACTCCTTGATCTTACCAATCGCCTTGGTTGGATTCAAATGCTTAGGACATACATCCACGCAATTCATAATAGTGTGGCAACGGAATAAGCGGTATGGATCTTCCAAGTTATCCAAGCGCTGACTGGTCTCTTCATCCCGACTATCAGCAATAAAGCGATAGGCCTGCAACAAACCTGCAGGGCCCACAAACTTATCAGGATTCCACCAGAAAGAGGGGCATGAGGTTGAGCAAGATGCGCACAAAATACACTCATACAAGCCGTTCAACTCTTCGCGCTCTTCAGGGCTCTGCAAACGCTCTTTCTCTGGCGGTGGATTGTCGTTTACCAAATAAGGCTTGATAGACAAATACTGTTTGAAGAACAAAGTCATGTCGACGATCAAATCACGTACGACTGGCAAGCCAGGTAATGGACGCAATGTGATGACCTTAGGCAAAGTCAACATATTGGTCAAGCAAGCCAAACCATTTTTACCGTTGATGTTCATTGCATCTGAACCGCATACACCCTCACGGCATGAGCGGCGATACGAGATGGTTTCATCTTGTTTCTTCAAAGAGATCAAGGCGTCCAACAACATACGCTCACCAGTAAGCTCTAACTCATAGCGCTGCATGCGTGGTGCTGCATCGACATCTGGATCGTAGCGGTAAATTTCAAATATACGGATATCACTCATCTTCTATCTCTCTTACTTAGAAAGTACGTTCTTTTGGAGGAACTGAATCAACAGTCAATGGTTTCAATTGGACTGGCTTATAGTCCAAGCGATTACCTTCGCTATACCAAAGAGTGTGTTTCATCCAGTTGTCATCATCGCGATACTGGTGATCGTCATGCGAATGTGCGCCACGACTTTCTTTGCGAGCTGCCGCAGAAATCATGGTTGCGTTTGCTGTCTCAACCAAGTTAGCCACTTCCAAAGCTTCAATACGGGCGGTATTAAAAATCTCAGACTTATCTTTAACCCACAAGTTTTTTGCACGCTCGGTGAGTTTCGCCATTTGACGAACACCTTCATCCATCAGCTCTTGGTTACGGAATACACCGGCGTATTTCTGCATCGTTTTACGAATATCGTTAGCGACATCTTGTGCATACTCGCCAGAATGAGAGTTATCCAACTTCGCAATACGCTCCAAGGTTTGCTGACCCGCATTCGCAGGTAATTTCTTGAACTCACGATTCTTAAGATTCAAGCCAACGATGTGGTTACCTGCTGCACGACCGAATACCAAGAGGTCGAGTAATGAATTAGTACCTAAGCGGTTTGCGCCGTGCACAGAAACGCATGAACACTCGCCAATGGCATACAAACCATGAACGACTTCATTGTGTTTGCCATTTGCTGGAACAACCACTTGACCATTGATATTGGTTGGAATGCCACCCATCTGGTAATGAATCGTTGGCACAACAGGGATTGGCTCTTTAGTGACGTCAACGTTTGCGAAGTTCATACCGATTTCATAAACCGAAGGTAAACGCTTCATGATGGTCTCGGCACCAATGTGCGTCAAATCCAGCACAACATAGTCACCATTAGGACCGCAACCGCGCCCCTCTTTGATTTCTTGATCCATACACCGAGATACGAAATCGCGCGGAGCCAAATCCTTATAGGTTGGCGCATAACGTTCCATGAAACGCTCGCCATCTTTATTACGCAAGATGCCACCTTCACCGCGGCAACCTTCAGTTAACAATACACCTGCCCCAGCTACACCTGTTGGGTGGAATTGCCAGAACTCCATATCTTCCAATGGGATACCTGCGCGAGCTGCAAGTCCCATACCGTCACCGGTATTAATAAAGGCATTAGTCGATGCATCCCAGATACGACCTGCACCACCAGTAGCCAACATCACAATCTTGGCTTCCAAGATGTATACCTGACCTGTTTCCATTTCAAGGGCAGTAACACCAACCACATCACCCTCGTCATCACGGATCAAGTCGAGCGCCAACCACTCTACGAAGAAGTTCGTTTTAGCGCGGACGTTACGTTGATACAAGGTATGCAACATGGCGTGACCAGTGCGGTCAGCGGCAGCACAAGCACGTTGTACTGGTTTCTCGCCGTAGTTTGCGGTGTGACCGCCGAATGGACGCTGATAAATCGTGCCATCTGGATTGCGATCGAAAGGCATACCGAAATGCTCTAACTCATAAACCACTTTTGGCGCTTCACGGCACATGAACTCGATCACGTCCTGGTCACCTAACCAGTCAGATCCTTTGATGGTGTCATAAAAGTGATAGTGCCAATTGTCTTCACTCATGTTACCCAATGAAGCACCAATACCACCTTGCGCAGCTACTGTATGTGAACGGGTTGGGAAGACTTTAGTTAATACCGCCACATTGAGGCCGGCTTCCGCTAACTGTAATGAAGCACGCATACCCGAGCCACCCGCCCCAATAATGACCGCATCAAAACGGCGGTGTGGCAATGATTTTTGAATCGCAGTCATCGAATTACACTTTCCACAAAATTTGAACGGCATAAGCCGCACAGGCTACGAGATACAGAACGGTCAACACTTGCAGTGTCAAACGAATACTGACGGGCTTGATGTAATCCATCCAGATGTCACGCACGCCAATCCAAGCGTGATAGAACAAGCTAAAGAAAGCCAAAAAAGTCAGCAACTTCATGAACTGATTACTAAACAGACCAGCCCAACCCTCGTAGCTAGCACTACCAGTTACGCAGTAGTCGACTAGCAAGACAACTGTAAATACCACCATCACAATCGCAGTAACGCGTTGGATGATCCATTCTTTAAGTCCGTAATGAGCACCAACTACTAAGCGCTTTGGTCCAATTTGATAAATAGGCATGAAATTTCCTTAAATAATGAGCGCTTAGTACAAGTCAAATAATTTGAGACCCACTACAGCAGTGAGAGCGATACCAAGCACCAACACGATGATGGCGGAACGATTGGACTCAGACTTCTCTACGCCGATTTCTAAATCGAGCAAGAGGTAGCGAATACCAGCACAGAAATGATGTAAGAAAGACCAGATCAAACCGAGGCAAATGATTTTTACCAAGATGTTGCTGGTGAATGCTTGAAATTTCTGATAGCTCACCTCAGAAGCCAGACTTTGGTCGAAGAGGTACAAAATGAATGGCAACAAGAGGAATAAGGCTGCCCCACTAATACGGTGAAGGATGGAGACTTTTCCGGCCCAAGGCAGGCGATATTTAATCAACTGGGCCAGACCAATATTGCGATAAACCTGTCGATCTTTTTTTACATTTTGCTGTGCTTCAACCATGGGTAATCTCTATCTTTAGGTGGAGGTTCAGTTTGATTTTGTTGTGTCGCAACATATTCTATTGGAAACCTTGAGGCTATTGGGGGTTTTTAAGGGTTTATAGGGGTTTAAAGGGGGGGTTTACGGATAAGTTCAGTTCAATTTGTTTTCGTAATGTTGCTCAGCGGTGTCGTATCTTGCGTGTCGAATTTCTACTGGTTTACTGCCATATGTGAACGCCACCCGCTCTACCGAAAGCAATGGGGCGCCTACTGCCAATTGGAGGTGCTTAGCCAGAGTCTCATCGGCCGCAATTGCTTTGATTTTTTCCTCAGCACGCACCATGTGAGTAGCGTACTGGCTCTCATATAGAGCGTAAACTGGCCCATGCCATTCATTCAGAGTATCCAGATTTAAATCTTTAAAGCGCGCTCCAGGCAGCCAAATCTCTTCATAAACAATGGCTTGCCCAGCAAAACTCTGAACACGATCAATGTAAATGACGGTGTCACCTGCCTTTAATTTCAGCAAACTGGCGACGTAGGCGCTTGCCTTAGTCTGCTGGCAAACCAAGAATCGGCTAGTGAGATGAAATTTCTCACCAGAATCAGGTGCCAAGCGTAAGAATCGGTATTGCCAATCGTCTTCTTGGTGGGTGGCTACATAGGTGCCCTTACCCTGGCGTCGCACCAATAAATTTTGTGCAGCCAGCTCATCTATCGCCTTGCGAACCGTGCCCTGACTAACGGCATAGCGGGCCGCTAACTCCATTTCACTGGGAATAGCCTCCCCTGGCAGCCACTCAGAGGCTTGCAAGCTAGCCAAAATCATTGCCTTAATCTGTTCGTACAGAGGGCTAAAAGAGGCAATCGGCAAATTTACTTCTGACAAATCGGCTCCAGCGGAAAGCAATTGGATAAAATTAAGTGTAATTCTAGTCTTGTATAAGACATCTTTGACAGTGTAAAGCGAAAGTTCCTACACTTGAATGGATAATAGAAAAGTTTCCTTAATTAACCTCTTAACCATCCTCTGGAGTTATTAGTAATGGCAAAAGCCCCAATGCGTGTCGCCGTAACCGGTGCAGCCGGTCAAATCGGATATTCCCTTTTATTCCGCATCGCCAATGGCGACCTTTTGGGCAAGGATCAGCCCGTCATTCTGCAATTACTTGAAATTCCGGACGAAAAAGCGCAAAAAGCATTGGGTGGCGTGATCATGGAGCTCGAAGATTGTGCATTCCCACTCTTGGCTGGCGTTACCGCTCACTCTGACCCCTTGACCGCATTTAAAGAGATTGATGTCGCCCTATTAGTTGGGGCACGTCCCCGTGGTCCCGGCATGGAGCGCAAAGATCTGCTCTCCGCTAACGCACAGATCTTCACTGCCCAAGGTAAAGCACTCAATGCAGTTGCCAAAAAGACTGTCAAGGTATTGGTGGTTGGCAACCCAGCAAACACGAACGCTTACATCGCCATGAAATCTGCACCAGATATTCCTGCGAAAAACTTTACCGCGATGTTGCGCCTTGATCACAACCGCGCGCTCTCGCAATTGGCTACTAAATTAAATAAACCCGTTGCTGGCATTGAGAAGCTAGTCGTTTGGGGTAATCACAGCCCAACCATGTACCCTGACTATCGCTTTGCAACGGTTGACGGCAAGTCAGTAAAGGACTCAATTAACGATACAGCATGGAATAAGGATGTCTTTATTCCTACTGTTGGTAAGCGTGGTGCAGCAATTATTGATGCGCGCGGCCTCTCTTCTGCAGCTTCCGCAGCCAATGCAGCAATTGACCACGTTCATGATTGGGTTCTAGGAACCAATGGCAAATGGGTCACCATGGGAATTGCCTCTAAAGGCGAATACGGTATCCCAGCTGAAGTGATTTATGGTTTCCCAGTGACATGTGAAAACGGCGAGTACAAAATGGTCGAAGGTTTAGAGATCGATGAGTTCTCACGCGAGCGCATGAATCACACCTTAAATGAATTGCTTGAAGAGCAAGCAGGCGTTAAGCACTTGCTTTCTTAATCCTCTTAGGAAAATACATGAACAAATCTCTTCTGTCCTTAAGCTTTGTATTTGCCGCCCTCATTGGCGTTACAAATGTGAGCGCTAGTGAAGAAGTATTTACGTGGACTTGCAGCGAGAGTAAGCAATTCAAAACAACTGGCACTCTCGAGAAAGTTCGTCTGACTTGGGAAGCCAAGACTTACGACTTGAATCGTCAAACCTCATTGCCAGGTAGCTTGCGTTACAAGAACACTGACACTGGGCATGACCTGGTAGTGCTTGGCAATAAAGCCATGTTATTTAATATCAAGACGGGTAATCGCTTAGCTGATTTCTGCCAAACAGCAGAAATGAAATCTGGCAAATTGCCCCATTTGTTTGCTGGTGCAGAGCCTTTTGTTCAGAACTAAGTTTTAATAGCATCAAATAAAAAAGCCGAGAGATCCTCGGCTTTTTTATTACTCGGTTAATATTTTCGAGTTTGTTATGACTACTTAATGAAAGAGTGGTTGCTGTGTTGGCGTATCTTCCGGCATTTCTGCATGCACGGCTTCACCAGATCGATCTGGAAAAAGAGGCGCGCCGCAATCATCGCAGAGCTCTGGGTCAAATAGCATCGCATGACGAAATACATCTTCTACTCCTGCATCATGCAAGGCATCACAGATTTTTTTAATCGGGCTCTCGTCATCCGATAAATCATTTAAGGCATCACTCGCCACGCTCTCACGATCATATAAAGGCCAAATCACACCATACATAATTTCGGAGGAACCCTTGACGCTAAAGGAGATGCGGTATTCATCGGCCTGCTCTTCACCAAAGGCACCAACCACGCAAGATAAGCCAGCAGGCAAGATGCCTAGCGTGCTTTCGAGGAAATTAACGCCTGCACGAATACTTAATGGCCGCACATGCTTATCTGCCAAACGGCAGTTAGTAAAGTAGGCCTCCGGTAACAAGAGCTCAAACTCGCATCCAGGCAGCATTGCTGCGAGTGGCTCTTGCATCGCGTTTTGCCAGCCAATGAGACTGACACCACGTTCCTGTCTTGCCGGCGATTCTTCTTGCCATTTAAAAATGGGTGATCCGCTAGGGGCGCTCAGTGCGGCAATAATGAAACGCGGATCAGCCAGAACTGCAATCGTCTCCGACATATCGCGCAACTCGAGTTTGACATCCTTGCCAGAGATGGCCGCAGTCGCCAATACTTCAGTTAACACACGTGTTTGGCAATGAGAATGCGGCATTTGATCAATGCTGTAGAGCCAAGGAACAATCGCTAAACGCGTATCGGTAGCAGCGATTGAGACATTTAATGCGCCAGCAGTCGCTTCAATAATGCTCGATGGCAAAGGACCCGAAGGAATTTGATAGCGGGTATGCGCAACGATAGGCATAGCCAATAACAACACATCCCACTCCTGGCCTTCGTGCTCCATCTTGAGGGACTCAGCAAGCGTTTCAGCGATATCCGCTAGGACTTCAAACGCTACGGTATTGATACGAAAGGTTTGATCCAAGGCGGCATCAATCACATTTTGGTTATGACTTTTAAGCAAACGCATCAAGCGCACATTCAAGCGCTCTTCCCAAAAACGATCTTCAATCTGACTGCCTGAAGCGGCTAGAGAAATAGCATCGGCCACCAGCTTTTCTACTTCTGGTGAACTGCGTTGAGAAGGTTTAGTGCGATGTACGGCCATTATTTTTTCTCTGCCCGTCTAAAAATGGGTTTATATAGCTTAGATTCTGCAGCATAGTATTTATAACCATCCAAATTGAAACCTTTTAAATCTGCCGGATCGGTAATACGATTCTCCACCACATACCTAGCCATTAAGCCGCGAGCACGCTTCGCATAAAAAGAAATAATCTTGTACTTACCGTCTTTGCCATCCTGAAAGACGGGGGCTATCACCTGGCAACCCAACTCTTTGGGCTGCAAGACCTTGAAGTACTCTTCAGAAGCCAAGTTCAGTAAAACGGGCTTCTTTTGCTGATCCAAAATCTGCTTTAGGGAATCTGTCACCCTGCTGCCCCAAAAGGCATACAGATCTTTTCCCCTGGCATTCTTAAAAGCGGTGCCCATTTCCAGGCGGTAGGCTTGCATCAAGTCAAGCGGCCTTAAGGCGCCATACAAGCCAGACAAAATACGAATGTGGTCTTGGGCAAAATCGACCGCCTTGGCGTTCAGCGTTTTGACATCAAAACCATCATAAACATCGCCATCGAATGCATAGATCGCTGGCTTGCTATTTTCAGCCGTGAATTTTTTAGACCAATCTCGATAGCGCCCCACATTTAAGGTAGCCAGTTGGTCAGACAAACCCATCAGTTTGGCGACGTCCTGAGGGGCTAACTTCTGGAGTTCGGCAATCAACTTAGCAGATTCTGAGACAAACTCAGGCAAGGTGGGCGCCTTGACCTTGACAGGAGTCTTGTAATCTAAGGATTTAGCGGGAGAAAGTACGATCAACATGGCACAATTTGTATATGTATTTCTTCCATTCTAGCGATTACCGGATTTATGCGCACAAAAGCGCTTTCGCGATCATCTAACCACTCTCTATTGACTTTATGAGCTCGCAAGACATTACCCCTTCCACCCCATCGTTTCCAAGCCGACTTCCGAATGTTGGTACAACGATTTTTACGGTGATGTCTGCGCTTGCCACCAAACATCAGGCTATTAATTTAGGTCAAGGCTTTCCGGACTTTCCCTGCGATCGCAATTTAATTGCCAAAGTGAATGGGGCGATGCTGGCTGATCACAATCAATATCCACCCATGATTGGGATTCCCGATTTACGCAATGGTATTCAACAGAAGATTCAAAACTTATATGGCCATCAATATGATGTTGAATCTGAAATCACTATCACTGCTGGTGGCACACAAGGAATTCTGACAAGCATTCTGGCTTGCGTGAGCCCTGGTGATGAAGTTGTCATCATCGAGCCTGCTTACGATAGCTATAGGCCTTCGATTGAATTAGCCGTTGGCAAAACGATTGCGGTTTCTCTAGAGGCAGTACGTGATGCTAATGGACAGGTTGCTTCATACAACATCCCATGGGATGCACTGCAAAAAGCAATCAGTCCTCAGACTCGACTGCTGATGATCAACTCGCCGCATAACCCCACTGGCATGGTGTGGCAGAAGGCTGATTTAGATCGTTTAGCAAGCTTGTTAAAGAACACCTCAACTCTTGTCTTGAGTGATGAAGTCTATGAACACATGGTCTACGATGGCGCTCACCATCATAGTGTTGCCTCCCATCCTGAATTAGCTGCACGAAGTTTTTTAATCTCCAGTTTTGGTAAGACCTATCACGTCACTGGCTGGAAGGTAGGCTATGTCGCAGCACCCGCCCCACTGACAGCAGAGTTTCGCAAGGTTCATCAGTTCAATGTCTTCACTGTGAACACACCCATGCAATACGGTTTAGCTTCATACCTCTCCGAGGCATCGCACTACTTAAACCTCCCTGCTTTTTATCAAGCCAAGCGAGATTTTTTCAAAGCAGGACTAGAGAAAACAAAATTCAAGTTACTACCAACACCGGGGACTTACTTTCAATGCGTTGATTACACGGCGCTGAATATTCCTGAAGCTAAATTACCAGAAGCTGAATTTTGCAAATGGTTAACTACTGAAGTTGGTGTTGCTGCCATTCCAGTTTCAGCATTTTATGAACAGCCTACGGAGTCAGGCGTCATTCGTTTTTGCTTTGCTAAGCAAGAGCAAACCTTATCTACTGCCTTAGAACGTTTACAAGCCTTATAAAAATCAAGGGAAGATCCATGACAATCAAGAAATCAAACGCCGCAAAAAAGGTAATTGATGTATACAGTTGGCCAACTCCCAATGGCCATAAAGTGCACATCATGCTGGAGGAATGTGGCTATCGCTTAGGTCGTGATTGGATTGCGCACCCAATTGATATTGGCGCTGGCGATCAATTTGCCCCTGACTTTTTAAAAATCAGCCCTAACAATAAGATCCCTGCATTAGTTGATCCTCATGGACCTGATAGCAAGCCCATCAGCATCTTTGAGTCCGGTGCCATCTTGCTTTACCTAGCCAGTAAAACTGGCAAGTTCTTACCCAAGAACATTCGTGGCAAATACGATGTCTTGCAATGGCTCATGTTCCAGATGGGTGGTCTTGGCCCCATGCTTGGCCAAAACCACCATTTTCGCTTGTATGCCCCTCAGAAAATTGAATATGCCATCAATCGCTATACCAATGAGGCAAAGCGTCTTTATGGGGTGCTGGATACTCAACTGAAAGATAATCCCTATATTACCGGTAAAACGTATTCAATCGCTGATATGGCAATTTACCCTTGGACACGGAATTGGAAAAATCAGGGGATCGAGATCAACGATTACCCCAATTTCAAACGCTGGTTTGAGATGATTGGTAAACGGCCTGCTGTACAGCGCGGGTGTGAAGTACTCACTGCATTACGCAAACCTTTGCATGATGACAAGGCGAGAGAGCAGCTCTTTGGATCAACCCAGTATCAAAGAAGGAAATAAGATGAAGATTCAGTCGGTTGGTGTAATTGGTGCAGGGACCATGGGCAATGGCATTGCGCAAGTTTGCGCTGTTGCTGGTCTAGAGGTCGTCATGGTAGACATCAATGATGCTGCTGTTCAACGTGGCCTAGATCACATCAGTAAAAGTTTAGATCGGCTCATTAAAAAAGAAATGCTGACTGCAGATGCCAAAGTGGCTGCAGTCAAACGGATTCAAGGCAGCACCTCTTACGCTGACTTCAAAGGTCTTAGTCTCGTGATTGAAGCTGCTACTGAGAATCAAGCGATTAAAGAAAAAATTCTCAAGCAAGTCGACGAGATAGTGAGCAAGGACACCATCATTGCCACCAACACTTCATCGCTCTCTATCACTAAGCTGGCAGCCTTAGATTCCAACCCAACACGCTTTATCGGCATGCACTTCTTTAACCCGCCACCTTTGATGGCGTTAGTTGAGGTAATTCGTGGGCTGCAAACTAGCGACCAAACTCATGCCGCCATTATTGAAATGGCAAAACGCATTGGCAAAGAGCCCATAACCGTTAAGAACTCACCCGGCTTTGTCGTCAATCGCATCTTATTGCCAATGATTAACGAAGCGTTCTTCGTACTGTCAGAGGGTTTAGCGAGTCCTGAAGATATAGATGCCGGCATGAAACTGGGCTGCAACCAACCGATAGGCCCACTGGCTTTAGCAGACTTAATTGGTTTGGATACTTGCCTCGCAGTCATGGAGGTGTATTTTGAAAACTTTAGTGATTCTAAATATCGCCCTTGCCCACTACTACGTGAGATGGTTGCAGCTGGCTATCTTGGTCGCAAAACCGGTCGCGGCGTTTACACCTACGATCAATAATTTTGATTGATTTATTTTTCATATCTTCATTTCTCTTAGCCTAAGCAAACTCCCGTGAACCCATCTGCCAATCCTATTCCACCACTCGTACTCAAACTTGGCTACGCGGGCTTGATTCCTTTTGTGGGTCTTGCACTATTAGTACAGCTGGCTCCAACTCCTTTGAATTATTTGAGTGCAGAGTCGCTAGCGGGTTATGGCGCAGTCATTACTTCCTTTATGGGTGCATTACATTGGGGCGCTAGTTTGCATACCCTGGGCAAGGCGCCTTCTGGTGACCGCTGGATAGACCGTAACGCTTGGGTTTGGGGTGTGATCCCTGCATTAGTAGCTTGGGTAGCCTTACATATTTATATTCCGGTTGGCTTATTGATCATGGCATCAACCTTGATCATTCAACGTAATATTGATCAGAATACTTACAACTACTATTTTTCAGATGAAGCAGCTCGTATGGCGTTCATGGCGATGCGCAATCGCTTAACGTATGTTGCTGCTGCTTGCCTAACTTGGGCGGCTATTGTGATTCTTTTCATCCAAGCCTAATGGAATGAGCGGTCTTTTTGATAGCACGCCACCTCCTCCTTTAGCGGAAGCACTCCGTCCAAAATCGATTGATGAGGTCATTGGACAGACTCATTTATTAACTGCGGGCAAACCACTTAACTTAGCCTTTGCCTCTGGTAAACCTCACTCCATGATTCTATGGGGGCCGCCTGGTGTTGGTAAAACAACGCTGGCCCGTTTATCTGCAAAAGCATTTGACCGGGAGTTCATTGCCATCTCCGCTGTATTGGCTGGCGTGAAGGAGATTCGTGAAGCAATTGAGCAAGCTCAACACAGTATGGCGCAATACGGCAAGCAAACGATTCTGTTCGTCGATGAGATTCATCGCTTTAATAAGAGCCAACAAGATGCGCTTTTGCCTCATATTGAATCTGGTTTATTCACCTTCATTGGCGCCACTACCGAGAACCCCTCCTTTGAAGTGAACTCAGCACTGCTCTCTAGAGCGCAGGTTTATGTTCTGCAATCCTTAAGTGCTGATGAGCTAAAGAAACTATTTGAGCGCGCACATCAACATGCAATGCCTGATATTGAGTTTGCTGCCACAGCAATTGATGCACTTATTCATAACGCCGATGGCGATGCCCGTCGCCTACTCAACTTAGTCGAGCAAGTCCGTAATGCCGTGCTGACACCAAATTCTGATGTGAAGCTAGTTGATCAAGTCTTTATTGAAAATGCCTTAACTATGCAAGCGCGTCGCTTTGATAAGGGTGGCGATCAGTTTTACGACCAGATCTCCGCTCTGCATAAATCTGTCAGAGGCTCCGACCCTGATGCTGCGCTATATTGGTTTTGCCGCATGCTCGATGGTGGTGCTGATCCACGATATTTAGCGCGGCGCATTATTCGCATGGCTTGGGAAGATATTGGCTTGGCTGATCCTCGTGCGATGCAACTGGCCAATGATGCTGCTCTCACCTTTGAAAGGCTAGGATCGCCAGAGGGTGAACTCGCCCTAGGCCAAGCCGTGGTGTATTTGGCGGTAGCCTCTAAAAGTAATGCAAGCTATAAAGCATTTAATGCTGCGCGCGCCTACGTTGCTAATGACCAATCCAAATCCGTGCCTAATCATTTACGCAACGCACCCACCAAGCTGATGAAAGAACTCGGCCATGGTAAAGAGTACCGCTATGCGCATGATGAGCCACATGGCTATGCTGCCGGTGAATCCTACTTGCCCCAAGGCATGGCACAACCCCATTGGTATGAACCGGTTGAGCGTGGCTTGGAAAGTCAAATTAAAGAAAAGCTGGCTTTTTTACGTCAACTCGATGCTGAGCATCAAAAGAAGTAACTCTCGAGAGCGAAGAAACAAATGAGCACCAAGATCCCCGCAACTTTTTACTATGACATTATTTCTCCATTTGCCTATTTGTATGTCAAACAACGGCATCGTCTCGAGGATCAGCTCAATATCACCCCAGTACCCGTTTTACTCGGCGGCCTACTAAGAGCAACTGAGAACATAGGTCCAGGAGAAGTTGCTGCTAAGCGACCTCACACATATCAGTTTTGTATCTGGCAAGCAGGGCGACTCGGCATTCCTTTGCGCTTTCCAGAGCACCACCCTTTTCTGACTGTGGCACCGCAGCGCCTACTTTTACAAAAGCAAGCCGATTGGCAGATGGTAGAGCGGGCATTTGATTATGTTTGGATTGAAGGCAAAGATCCCAACCTTTCTTGGTCGGAATTTTGCCTTTACCTAGGCTTACCAGCAGATACTGAAAAACCCAACAGCCCTGAAATCAAAGCGCAATTAATGAGTAATGGTCTGCAAGCAAAAGCAGATGGTGCTTTTGGAGTTCCTACCTTAGTTGTGAATCAACATTGTTTTTGGGGTGTTGATACGATTGACTGGGTACTTGACTACCTGAAAAGACCCGGCATGTTTGAGGAAGCCTCTTACGCCTATGCTGGAACCATCCCTAATGGCTTGCTTTCCTAGTGCAATCCCGCTGTAGCATTTGATTGCACAATACAATCAGCTTTATCAATCTGAACGAATTAAGGAGTTAATATGCGTCAATTATTTGCCAGTCTCATTCTCATCGCCAGTTGTTTTGCAAGTCAAGCGGCAATTGCTGGGCCAAAGGTTGAATTTAAAACTACGCTAGGAAATTTTGTGGTGGAACTGAATGATGCCAAGGCGCCTAAGACTACCGCTAACTTTTTAAATTATGTGAAGAGTGGTTTTTATAACGGCACCATTTTTCATCGAGTCATTGATAGCTTCATGATTCAAGGTGGCGGCTTTACTCCTGACCTTGTGCAAAAGCCAACCGATGCGCCAGTAGTATCAGAGGCAAATAATGGTCTGAAAAATAATACTTACACCATTGCCATGGCTCGCACTTCAGATCCAGATTCTGCTACTGCACAGTTTTTCATTAATGTGAAAGATAATGAAAGCCTCAACTTCCCGAATGCGATGGGTAATGGTTATACCGTCTTTGGCAAGGTGATTTCTGGAACACAAACCATTGATGCCATTCGTAAAGTGCCAACCATGGTTGCGCCTGCACCACGCATGGGCAGAATGGCTGATGTCCCGACCAAAACAGTCGTGATTGAATCTGCCACCATTCTGAAATAAACAAATCAGTCGCCATGATTTTGCTCGATGATGCGCAAAGCACGGCGACTAATCCCACTAGTCGGTTTTATGAGGCTGCATCGCAATACTGGTGCGTATTACCTAGTGAGAATCAAGCCGATGATCACAAGGCTATTGAAAATTGTTTAAGTGAAATATCCCATGCACTTAGCAAAGGAGAGTATGTGGTTGCTGCCTTTGCTTATGAGATGGGCAGGCTGATCCACAAATTACCCCATCGAAAGACTGCGGGTGACCCTCACCCCCTGATTGAAGCTTGGTCTTTTCAAGATTTCAAAAAACTGTCTAAAGAGCAAATTGATCAAGTCATTTCTCAAAAATTAAGTCAGCTGCAAGAGTCTGCAAGAATGGCTGGAGTCTTAGATACTCAGGAATCCATCACTGAAAAACAATTTTCTACGGATCTTGCCAAGATTCAGGAATACATCCGTGATGGCGATACCTATCAAATTAATCATACCTACCGCATTAGCGGGAAAACTTATGGGGCACCGCTAGCGCTCTACAGTCGCTTACGTGAGCGCCAGCCTGGGAGATTTGGTGCCTATATTGAACAAGGCTTACATTACCTTTTGTCACAGTCACCTGAGCTCTTTATTGAGCGCAAAGGTGACATACTCAAAGCGATGCCCATGAAAGGGACTGCAAGCGCACTATCGCAAGCTGCTAGTGCTTTGTCAGATGATCCTAAAAATCAGGCAGAGAATGTGATGATTGTTGATCTTTTGCGCAATGATCTCAGTCGCCTCTCTCTACCAAACACAGTGACAGTTCCCAACTTATTTGTAGTAGCAAGGCACGGCGATGTATTGCAGATGACCTCTACTGTGCAAGGTCAAGTAAAGCCCGCTATCGGGCTGAGCGATATATTGCATGCCATCTTTCCGTGTGGATCAGTCACAGGCGCACCTAAAAAACGCAGCATGGAAATTATTCAAGAGCTTGAGCCCGAAGATCGTGGTTATTACTGTGGCGCCTTAGGCTGGCTAGATCCAAGTGGTGACTTTGCCTTTAGTGTGCCTATTAGAACTGTAGAGATTGAAGAAGATCATCTATCTCATGCCGCTACTTTTACTTTGGGAGTGGGCGCGGGCATCACGATTGATTCTGAAGCTCAACAAGAATGGCAAGAATGCCGGATCAAGTCTGCTTTCTTAATGAATCTTCCAAGCGCTACGGGATTATTTGAAACGATTGCTGTAGCACAGGGTAAGCCAAAACGATTAGAACAACATTTAGATCGTATACAAGCCTCAGCTTCTGCTTTGGGCATTCCCTTCAAGAGAGGCAATGCAACAGAAACTGTTTTAAATGCCTGCGCATCTCTTGATCAGCATTCTCTTTTGAGATTACGACTCGATCTTGCTGCTAATGGCGCACTCTCTATTACTTCTGCTGCGCTTGATGCACTTGAAGTGCCAGTCAAAATTTTCTGGGCTCAAGATATCCTATCCTCAGAATGCACTATGTTCTCTGGGGATACCTTATTACGTCACAAGATCAGCCATCGCATTCTTTACGATGCTGCTTGGCAAACGGCAGTCAAACTCGGTGGCTTTGATGCCTTATTTGTAAATGAACAGGGCTTTGTTACTGAAGGTGGCAGAACGAGCATTTTTATTAAACCCAAAGATCATTCAGAGTGGCTCACTCCTCCAGTATCTGCAGGACTATTGCCCGGTGTGATGCGTGCCGCCCTGCTAGACGATCCCCAAATTAATGCCCGTGAAGCCAACCTGACTATTAAAGATGTTTCAATGGCTGATGAGATTATGCTTAGCAATGCCCTGCGAGGCATTCTCAAGGCCCACTTTTAGAAAGTCTGCATGAAGTATTGTTCCAACTGCGCTGCGACCCTGACGGTCAAAATTCCGGCGGATGATTCTCGTGAGCGTCATGTATGCGAAGCCTGCGGGAGCATACATTATCAGAACCCCAGAAATGTCGTGGGCAGCATTCCGGTTTATGGCAAGCAAGTATTGCTATGCCGTCGTGCGATTGAACCACGCCATGGCTTCTGGACCCTTCCCGCTGGCTTTATGGAATTAGGCGAAAGCACGAGCCATGGCGCCATCAGGGAAACGCTTGAAGAGGCTGGCGCTGTGGTTGAAGTGGGCCCACTGTATTCATTACTCAATGTGCCACATGCCGAACAAGTCCATTTGTTTTATCTTGCCACCATGACTTCACCAGAATTTTCTGCTGGCGAAGAAAGTCTTGAAGTGGCACTCTTTCATGAACATGAAATTCCGTGGAGTGAGTTAGCCTTCCCAACAGTGAAACAAACCTTAGAGTGGTTTTTTGCTGATCGCGCTGCTGGCATATTGAATGGTGAGTTTCATGTGCGCAGTCGTGATGTGTTGCCTTCAGAGAGAATTTGATTACGCCACATGAGTCAAATTATTTGGCTAGGACCACACTACTCCTTTCCAAACCCGCTACTAACGCCAGATCCTGACCCGAGCGTTCCAGGGCTCATTGCAGTGAGTGAGCGTATTTATCCAGAACAATTACTGCAAGCTTATCAACTCGGTATTTTTCCTTGGTACTCCGATGAGCAACCCGTCTTATGGTGGTCACCTGATCCGCGGATGGTTTTAAAGCCTGGCCATTTCAAGTGCAGCGAGTCTTTAAGAAAAAGTATTCGCCTATTTTGTCAGGATACGCATAGTCAATTATTGGTGGATGCCGATTTTGGTGCTGTGATTCGGGCTTGTGCCACTAGCTCTCGAAAAGACCAGGATGGCACTTGGATCACCCATGAAATCATGGATGCATACACCACCATTCATGAGCAAGGTCATGCCCATAGCATTGCCCTAGTCGAACAAGGCGAGTTGGTTGGCGGCTTGTATTGCGTAGCTTTAGGTGGCATGGTGTTTGGCGAGTCGATGTTTAGTCGTAAACCCAACGCCTCCAAAATAGCATTGGCTGCCTTAAGCGCTTGGTGCCTCCAAAATGAAGTAGCCATGATTGACTGCCAACAAGAAACCACCCACCTAAGCTCTTTGGGGGCTGCGCCAATATCCAGGGATGTATTCTTAGAGCAACTGCAAATATCTTTAAATCAAACTAATATTGATAAACCCTGGACCTTTGATAAAAACATCCTAACCCACTGGCTATGACCCGGCTCAAAGAACTTCCCCTCACCGCCCTCCAGTTTTATGCAACTGCACCTTATCCATGCAGCTATCTGCCTAATAAAACTGCGCGTTCCCAAGTAGCCACGCCCTCACACCTGATTCATGCAGATGTCTATAACGAACTATTAAATGCAGGCTTTCGTCGCAGCGGCTTACATACCTATCGCCCTTATTGCGATGAATGCAAAGCCTGTATCGCCACCCGTATCTTAGTGAATCCATTTACGCCAACACGCAGTCAACGACGCGCCTGGAAAAAGCATGCAGGGCTACAAGCGTTTGTTTTGAACTTAGGCTATCAAGAGGAGCATTACCAACTCTATCAACGCTATCAAAATGAACGCCATGCTGGTGGTGATATGGATAACGATGATCAAGATCAATACATGCAATTTTTATTGCAAAGTCGAGTCAACTCTCGCATCGTTGAATTTAGAGATGGCCCTCACGATCCACACCCCGGACGTCTGCGCATGGTGAGCATGATTGACATCTTGGAACAAGGCATCTCCTCGGTATATACCTTCTACGATACTGCCGATAGCTCTGCTAGCTTTGGTAATTACAGCATTCTGTGGCAAATCGAACAGGCTCGGATACTCAACCTACCTTATCTTTATCTTGGCTACTACATTCACGATAGTGAGAAGATGTCCTATAAGGCGAAGTACCAACCCATGGAAGGCTTAATTGACGATCATTGGCAAGAACTGACTGGTTCATAATATCTATTCATGATCGATCGCTATTTATTCTTGCGCCCCTGGCTCTTTTGCCTTGACCCAGAACAAGCCCACAATCTCACGCTGACGAATTTAGACCGTGCTCAACGCTGGGGTCTGCTAGAAAAGTTTCTAACTCAACCGCTTGCAGATCCACGTACATTGTGCGGTATTACCTTTCCCAATCCAGTGGGACTTGCTGCAGGCTTAGATAAAGATGGCAAGCATATTGATGCACTCGCTGCCCTGGGTTTTGGTTTTCTGGAGATCGGCACAGTGACTCCCCGCCCTCAGCCAGGAAATCCAAAACCGCGCATGTTTCGCTTGACGCAAGCTCAGGCCATTATTAATCGTATGGGCTTTAACAATGATGGTGTTGAGGCTTGCGTAGCAAGAGTTCGTCGCTCACGCTTTTGGCAAAGCGGTGGCGTTTTAGGTTTGAACATTGGCAAGAATGCCATTACACCGATTGAAGATGCAGCTAGCGACTACGTATTAGCGATGGATGCCGTTTATGAAATTGCTACCTACATCACCGTGAATATCTCTTCGCCAAACACGCAAAATCTGCGTGCCCTGCAAGGCGAAGAAATGTTACGCGCCTTACTTGGCAGCCTGGATGAGGCTCGCAAGCGCTTGAGTGATCGCTTTGGTGTGCGTAAGCCACTCTTTTTGAAAATCGCACCTGATCTGGATCATGGCGATATCAATCTCATTGCTGACCTCTTAATGGAGTTTGGTGTAGATGCCGTTATTGCTACCAACACCACCATTGCTCGCGATGCTGTGCAAGGGATGGAGCATAGTCAAGAAATGGGTGGCTTATCCGGTGCACCAGTTCGCATGGCATCCAACATCGTCATCAAAGCACTCAAGGCAAGACTGGGCAATCAAGTGCCCATCATTGGCGTTGGCGGCATTTTGAGTGGTGCCGATGCTAAGGAAAAGATAGCTGCTGGGGCTAGTTTGGTTCAGGTCTATAGCGGCTTGATTTATCGTGGCCCGGACCTCGTCAATGAGTGCGCTAAAGCTTTAAGAAACCACTAAGCAGTCTTAGATGAATGATGGCTACCCTATATAGGGGTTATCGCCTTGATCCTTCATATAATCTCATTTCATAATATGCAATATGGCATGAAATCGCTACAATCATTCCTATGAGCACAAGTAAAACTGTCAAAACCTCTAAAAATACCGGGGAAGTTGCTAAAACAGCGATCCAGGTGGTGGAGCGCATGATGAATTTGCTCGATGCCCTAGCGGTTCATGAAGAATCTAGCAGCCTTAAAAACTTGGCTGCGGAAACGGGCTTACACCCCTCCACAGCCCACCGCATCTTAAATGACATGGTTGCCTGCCGATTGGTTGAGCGTGGCGATGGTGGCACCTATCGCCTTGGCTTAAAGCTCTTGGAGCTGGGGAATCTAGTGAAAGCAAGATTATCGGTTCGTGAAGCTGCTCAAGTACCGATGCGCACCCTACACAAACTCACCGGCGAAACAGTCAATCTCTCAGTTCGCCAAGGCGATGAGATTGTTTATATTGATCGCGCCTACAGCGAGCGTTCAGGCATGCAGGTGGTTCGTGCCATTGGTGGACGCGCCCCTCTCCATCTCACCTCTGTTGGCAAACTATTCCTAGCCAGTGATGACGCCAATCAAGTACGGGCCTACGTTACTCGCACGGGTCTCTCAGGTCACACTCGCAACAGCATTACGGATTTAGCTAAACTCGAGTCAGAACTCAATCACGTTCGCAGAGTGGGCAGCGCAAGGGATGATGAAGAATTAGAGCTTGGCGTGAGCTGTCTTGCTGCCGCCATTCTGGATGACACTGGTAAATTGGTTGCCGGTTTATCACTCAGCGCCCCAACCGATCGCATTCAAGCAGATTGGCTCAGATCATTACAAGATACTGCTCTGCAAATCTCCAAGGGCATGGGCTTTAAGCCTAAGTCTGCCGAACCAGGCTCCTCCGCCTAGTCGGCCCAACTTACATTAAGCGACGAATGGGTTGCGTGCCAGAAGGCATGCGCTCATACCAGTCACGCACACGCACTGCATCAGCAAAACGGGATTGTGTTCCTACAGAATCGAGGAACACCAATAATAGCGGGGTGTTGTTCACTCGCGCTTGCATCACTAAACATTTTCCAGCGGCATTAATGAAACCTGTTTTTTGCAAACCAATATCCATGTCGCCAGAACGCACTAGTCGATTGGTATTCAAGAACTTTTGGGGGCGCTTTGCGATCACCATGGTTAAATCTGGCCAAGTGGAATATTCACGAATTAACTTATATTGATATGCTGCATTGAGCATGCGAGTTAAATCTTCAGCAGTCGCCACGTTCTCACTAAGTAAGCCTGTGGGATCGGCAAAATAAGAATGCTCCATGCCCAGCTCTCTAGACTTTCGATTCATGGCATCCACAAAGGCTGTGATACCGCCTGGGTAATTTCTACCCAAGGTATAGGCAGCGCGGTTTTCAGAGGACATCAACGCTAACAACAAGGCTTCTTGACGTGTCAAAACGGTGCCTACAGCTAGACGTGAAGTGCGATAGATATGCACATCATCTGCATTAATCACCAGGGTTTCATCAAGAGGCAACTTAGAATCGAGCACCACCATGGCGGTCATCAACTTCGTGATGGATGCAATTGGCAAGCTCACGGTAGGATTCTTTTCGAAGTAAACCTCTTTGGTATCTTGATTGACTACCATAGCTACGCTGGACTTCAGACTGAGATCATCATGCTGACCACGCAAACCTAGTGCGGTAGCCAGTGATGGGGGTCCAGCAACTGCTGGTGCAGTAGAACGCGTCACAGTAACGCGAACAGTCTTAGGCCTCTTAGGAGACTTCACCACTACTTTAGTAGTTTTGGTTTGGGCTTGAGTTTGCTTTTCTTTATCTTTACTGGCGGCAATAGCTGGCGCAACACCGAGTGCCCCATAGCCGAAAATCAAGGCTAAGACAAAGAGCCAAAAACGATTTAAATGCATCCCAAAAATACCTTCCAAAACTTTCAACATACGGAATGATAATTAATTTCCAAAAGGGAGTCGGATTTCTGTGCCCCATCTTGGTTAACCCCCCAATCTACCCCTCTTGAGCCCCTACTCTGCAATAGTCGCTACCGTGTTCGCCTGACGCTGATTCACCAGTACTACGCCAGTCATTGTCAAACAGAGGCCCAGAGCCATCAGGAGTGTGAATGGCTCATCAAACAAGAACCACGCCATCAATGCAGTTGTCGGGGGGGTTAGATAGAGCAAACTCGTGACTTTGGTTGCCGCCCCTTTACGGATCATCATGAATAACAAGCTAATGGAGCCAATCGACACAGGAAAGATAGCCCATAACAAAGCGCCCACTACAGAGGCATTCCAAACCATGACGCCTGTTTCAAAGAAATACATGCAAAAGAAACACAGCACGGCTGAAACACCAAACTGAATAGAAGACCCAGCGCGAAGATCAAATACTGGGCAGTATTTTTTCTGATAAAGAGTTCCAAAGGTGATCGAGAGTAATGCTGTAAACGCTAGCAGATAGCTTGCCAAAGGGATATGGGCAAAGCCAATCTTTTCAGCCACGACCAAGGCAACGCCTGCAAAACCAAAGCAGAGACCAATCCATTGGCGTGGCGTCACCGTCTCCGAAATCCAGGCAGCAAACCAGGCGGTCAAAATCGGTTGCAGACCAACGATGATTGCCGCCAAACCTGCAGTCATTCCAAGGCGGACTGCAAACCAGACACCTAATAGATAGCCGAACTGTAAAAGTATTCCTGCGATAGCGATATGCTTGATTTGCGACCAGCTAGGCCAAGAGATGCGCCACACAAGGCTCAAAGCAGCCATTGCGGCAATCACACCCACAAAGCGCCAAAATAGGAAGGTGGCAGGCTCTACATAAGGCATAGCCAAACGTGCAATCACAAACCCCGTACTCCAAATTAATACAAAAATGGGTGCAATGACGTTGTCTAAACCGAGCTTCATGGATAACTTACTGAAAATATTGAGATTTTTGTCTAATCCACGATTTTAGGCTTTTTCTAAAAGCCATCAGCGGTTCTCAAGGAGGCTAAAACCTTGGGTTATGATTCTTTTCACTATTTAAGCCATGTAATTGCGCAAAAATCAGCTATTGACCCTTCAGGTCAGCAAGATCATAGTAGTAAGAGTGCACCCAAAGAAAGAGGCAAAGATGAACTTAACGCCAGAACAAATCGCAGCGGCACAAAAAGCCAATTTAGAAACCTTGACTGGCCTCACAAATCAAGCCCTCCAAAGTATCGAGAAATTAGTTGAGCTCAATTTAGCCATTGCTAAACAAAGCTTGAGTGATAGCGTGAACAATGCCAAGAAAGCATTAGAAGTAAAAGATATTCAGCAACTGCTTGCCCATCAAGCTGAAACCGTTCAGCCGATCGCAGAAAAAATTATTTCTTATAGTCACCATTTATATAAGTTAGCTCATGAAACTCAAGATAACTTTACCAAGTCCGCGGAAAAAGAATTTTCTGCTGGCCAAAAGAGAATGGATGCCTTAGTTGAAGAGTGGGCTAAAAATATACCCGCAGGTTCTGATACTGCCGTTCAAACAATCAAACAAGCCATTGCTTCTGCAAATCAGGTTTTTGAAACTAGTCATAAAGCGGTAAAGCATGCTGTTGATGTTGCACAAGCGAATCTCAATACTGCTGCCGATACCGTAACAAAAACTGTAAGTTCTGCTGGTAAGACATCGAAGAAAAAATAATTACTGTTTGTACTCTTGTAATACGTCCTCTTAATTTATCAGACACTAACACGCTTCATCAACTCTGCTCGATCTTCAGGTTTCTGGGAATTACCTTCCAAAACTACTTTTCCTCGCTCGACAACATAGTGTCTATTGCACAAGTGAATAGCCTTATGGATATTTTGCTCAATCAACAGAATGGCAACTCCTTGGGCTTTGAGTTCCTCCATCAATCTAAAGATTTCAGTAACAATCATGGGTGCCAGCCCCTCTGTTGGTTCATCAATCAGTAATAATTTGGGTTTACCCACTAGTACCCTTCCCATTGCTAGCATTTGTTGCTCACCACCAGATAAAGTATTCCCAGGTTGAGATCGCCTCTCCCCTAATCGCGGAAATCTTTTTAAAACTAATTCAAGTCGCTCTTCAGCTTTCTGTCGTTCAGATGGTGGAACTTGCATGAGTCCAAGCTGCAGATTACCCTCCACACTTAAACCAGGAAATATCCTACGATCCTCAGGAACCAAGCCAATCCCAAGTCGAGTAATTTCGTTGGGTGGAAGACTGTTGATAGATTGATTTTCGAAGTAGATCTCGCCCAATGAAGGCTTATACCACCCAGCGATGGTCTTCACTATCGTAGTCTTACCGACGCCATTTCTTCCGAATAGGCCCACAGTCTCTCCGGGTTGAATAGAAAGATTGACTCCTTGTAAGACATGCGACAACCCAAGACTGACATTAACATCATGGATTTTTAGAATCATGCTGTCTCCTCACCAAAGTATGCGGCTTGTACAAGCAGATTAGAGCGAACCTCCTGAGGGCTCCCTTCTGCTAATTTTTTCCCCTGTGCCATCACAATTACCGTCTTCGATAAATCCATCACCAAATCAACATCATGTTCAATTAAGAGGACGGTAATTTTTGATCCCAATTGCTTGATAAGCTCAGCTGTTTCTTGGGTATCCCCTTGAGACATCCCTTGAGTAGGCTCATCTAATAGCAACAGTTTCGGTCTAGTAGCGAGCGTTACCGCAATTTCTAATCGTCTTTGTTGACCATGCGAGAGAGCTCCCGCTAATTGATTACGGGAATCTAGCAAACCAAACTCTACTAACAACTCATCGGCCCTTGCCAATGCAAGCTCGCATTTACTCAAAGGTAAATATAAATAGGATCGCGGATGCAATGTTTGGCTAGCAAGGCGTAGATTATCTATAACTGTGAGATCAAAAAAGAGATTGGTGATCTGAAAAGATCTGGCCATGCCTGAAAATAATCTCTCTACTGAATTCATGCGAGTCACGTTTTGATCATTCAGAAGTACTGAGCCAGAATCTGGCCTAAAAGTACCACTGAGCAGATTAAATAAGGTGCTCTTACCAGCACCATTTGGGCCAATGATTGAAGTAACCCCAAAAGGCACCACTTGAAAACTGATGTTATCAACAGCAGCAAGACCTCCAAATCGTTTACTTAAATTGTTGGCTTTAAGAATAGCTTCAGACTTATTCATCAGACGCCCTTTTGCCAAAATATTTTGTGAATAGACCGGCTAGCCCCTTGGGTGCCGCAATCACAATGACAACAAAGATGAATCCGATCACGATGTGATGATGTGCAGTCCAAGTACCTATAACGGACTTAAATGAAGTGAGCAGAACACTGCCCATGATTGGGCCAATTAAAGTACCGACACCCCCTAGAACAACCGTCACTACAGCATTTCCGGAAACACTAAAGAACATCAATTCAGGAGAAACGAAGCCCCTCAGCATTGGATAAAGTGCACCCGAGACTGCAGCAACCACCGTAGCCAACACAAAGGCAACTTGTTTTGGACCTTTCGATTCATAACCGACGTATGCCAAACGATCCTCGTTCGAACGAATAGCGTGCCAAAGAGATCCCATTGGCGTCGTTAAGAAATACTTCAAGATCACATAGAGGGCGCCAATGGTCAGAAAGGTAATCACAAAAAATGTTCCTGGATCAGCGGCATCCAGAGATCCAAATGGAGTCCAAATACTTAAAATGGGCACTCCCATCATGCCGTCTGAGGCCCCAAGGCTTCGAGTGTTGTAGACCACTTTGGCTGCTACCTGAGCTAGTCCAAAAGTAATTAAGGCGAAGTAGACTCCCTTTGACCTTAATGCAATGAAACTAGCAATCCACCCAAGTAAAGTAGAGCACAAAATCACAACGCAAATTGCCAATGAGAAAGATGGAGAAATTTCTTTCAGAACCAATGCAGATAAATAAGCGCCAAAACCAAAATAGAGAGCTTGACCAAGCGATAACAATCCAACGATTCCAAGCAAGAGGTCCACAGACATTGCTAATCCACCAAAAATTAATGCTTCTGTTGCCAATCTGAGAAAAAAAGTATCGCCTAACAGGGTGCCAACTACAAACAAAATGAGGGATGAGGTTAGTAAAAGCCACTCAATGCAACGAATTGCCCTTGCTTGCGGATTAAGCATTTTTCATGCCTCCGTATAAACCACTTGGCTTAAACATTAAAACCAAAACCATCACCGTAAATACCAATGGGTCAGACCAAACAGGTGATATAAACAGGGAAGAAAGCGATTGCAATTGGGTCAGCAAAAGACCGGCAATCACAGCACCTTTAATACTACCAAGCCCACCAACAATCACAACACTGAATGCCAACAAGATGAAATCTCGGCCCATTGTCGGAAATACCGAGTAAATTGGGGCAAGCAATACACCTGCCAAGCCTGCTAGAGCAACTCCGAATGCAAATGTCAGTGCATAAACTCGCATAACAGGTATACCTAATGATGAGCTCATATCCTTGTCATAGGCGGCTGCCCTCACGATTGCACCTATCTGAGTTTTATAGATGAGCATCCAAACGGAGAAAATAAGCACCGCCCCAAATGCCATCAAAAATAGACGATAGTTTGGAAACATCACCCCTAATAATTCGCTTGCACCTGATATTGGCGCACTAGGCTTGATCGGGTTTGCCCCCCAAATGATCTTGTATCCATCCTCTAGAACCATAGCGACGCCAAACGTCAGCAGTAGGGTCAGAATGTGGCGATCTTTGTAATGAAATACTTTTTGAATCAGCAGTCTTTCCATGGCAAAACCAATAGGCACCAAGAGTATCGGGACGATTACTAAACATAGCCAAAATGAAACACCGATTGCCATCAGACTTACGCTGATAAATGCGCCAGCTGCATAAAACTCACCATGGGACATATTAATGACATCGAGTAAGCCGAAAATAATCGTCAAACCCAAAGCCATCAAGATCACAGCGACACCAATTGACAGTCCATTGACTATCTGAGGCGCATAAATATATTGCAAGCTTTCTAACATGAGAAAAGCATTCCTTAAATTAAAATCAGAATTCATTACAACCCTGCACCCCTTTTAAGGGTGCAGGGTTATTCGTTGATTCATTAAAAACGTGTACAAACATCAGGGCCAATAGCCTGATCAGAGGGAACACGTCCAACGATATTGAACTCACCATTTTCTACGCGTACTGCAAACATATCCTGCATAGCCTGATGATCGCCCGCACGCATCTTTTTTGTACCTTGAGGGGTCTGCCAACTGAGATCGTTCATTGCCGCCCGCACTTTATCGGTCTCAGTAGACTTGGCCTTCTCTACAGCAGTCTTATAGAAATATAAGAGGCCATAGGAATCTGCACCATAAAGATCCGGGAGCTTGTTATAGGCCTTTTGGAAATCTGCTACAAACTTTTTATTTGCTGGATTATCTAATTTAGGGGAATAACCAACGCCGGTTACAAATCCATTTGCAGACTTACCAATGGCGCCCATATTTTGTGAGGTCACAGTACCTGATGCGCCCACAATCGTCACGCCCTTGTTAACTCCATACTCATCCATCTGAGTAAATAAGCGAACAGTGTCATTGCCAGCTACTGAGGTATAAATCACATTGGGCTTTGCAGATCTTAGTTGGCCAAAATAAGGTGAGTAGTCCTTATTATCCAATGGAGCAAACACTTCGCCAACATCTTTAGCACCTTTTTCAGTAGAAGCCTTTTTAAAGGCAGAAACCGTGCTACGTCCCATTTCATAGTCAGGGCCAATGAAGAAAATATTGGCTTTTGGAATCTCTTTATCGACCCATGCAGCCAAAGCAGCAGATTGCATACCTGCACGAGCATTCACACGAAATACATTTGGTGAGCACTTATCACCAGTAATAGAATCAGCAAATGAAACAGTAGTAGCTATCAGCTTATTATTTCGCTCGGCTAACTGTCCAACTGCCAAAGTTGATCCCGAATTAACCGTTCCCGTTAAAAACTCAACCTTTTCTACCTGAAAAAGTTTCTCCGCCTTTTGGGTCGCAACTGCTGGATTCGCTTCCTCGTCTTCATAAATTAGATCAATCTTGCGTCCATTTATGCCGCCTCCAGCATTAATTTCCTTAGCTGCTAAATCTAAACCCATTTTTACTTGCTCACCAATTGGGGTGTATGTTCCCGAGAGAGGCGTGACTACACCGATTTTAATTGGACCGGATTGCGCTAAAGCTAATGAAGCACCTAAGCTCAATGCGACTGCAATAGCGATTTGCTTTGTTTTAAATTGCTTTTTCATCATTTACGTCTCCTGTAAAAAATTAACGCCCAACAAAATTAGGTTGGCGCTTTCCATGAAAAGCCTCAACCCCTTCTTTAAAATCTTCTGAATTGCGTAAACGGCTATAACAATGACCCTCTACCTCAATCGCAGTAGTTAACAAACAATCTTCAGTTTCGTTGAGCATTTTCTTTGCAGTTCTCTGTGCCATTGGTGAAAATGCCCGTAATTCCTCGACTAACTTGGCAACCGCGTTTGCAAGCTCTGCATTTGGTACGCACTCCGTAGCCACTCCCCATTCATACGCCTGCTGACCCTTAATGCGCCTAGATCGCATCACTATGTCTTTGGTTCTTGTAATGCCGACCATTTTCTGTAAACGAGCTGAGCCGCCTGAACCGGGAATCTGGCCTAATTTTTGCTCTGGTAATGCATATAAAGTGGATTCGGCAGCTATCCGAAAATCGCATGCAAGTGATATTTCAAAGCCGACACCAAAACAATAGCCATGATTAGCAGCAATCACTGGCTTTGTACATCTAGCTGGAGCTGCAATATTCCAAGCCAATTTAGAAACATGCTCAGGTGTAGCCTCTAAAAAGCCCTTAATGTCGCCACCGCTTGAAAAATGCTCCCCTTCTGCTCGTAACACAATGATGCGAACGCGATCATCAGCGTCAAGCGCTTCAAATGCAGCTCGCAATTGATCGCGCTGAGGCATTTGAATGACATTAAATGGTGGTCTTTTAAGGACTATATCGGCCCTTTGATGAGTTTCATCAATCTCGATATAGAAACCATCTAGATTATCTAGAATATTACTAAAAGGATGTTTCAGAATAGTTGCCATACAGTCTTTCTAGTTAAAAAATTACGCTCTTTCATATTCACCTGCTACTAACATGCGCCGCAATACTTTCCCTACTGGTGACTTGGGAATCTCTTTTACAAAAACATATTCACGTGGACGTTTGAAGTTGATTAAATCCGAGCCACGGCAATATTGATCCAATGCATTTGAATCTACCGAACCAGAGGCTCTAATAAACGCCACTACTTTTTGACCGAGACGCTCGTCTTTTAGGCCGGCAACTGCCACCTCTCCAACCGATGGATGCAGCGACAATATAGATTCAATCTCAACTGGAGAAATATTTTCTCCCCCTGAAATAATCATGTCATCCACCCGTCCAGTAACAAATAAATCACCAGCATCATCGTAGTAACCCGTATCGCCAGTAAAATACCAGCCATCGCGAATCGTCTTTTGATCAGCATCTGGACGCTTCCAGTACCCTTCAAATGCCTCATCGCCAGAAAGGTCGCAAATGATTTGCCCCTCTTCGCCATTTGCTGCTAACTCTGTTGGTTTCGTTTGTTGATTGCCTTGATCTAATTTGGCAACCCTAATACGGGCATTTAAACCGGCTTTACCAGCACACCCTGGTTTCTTTACAGCATCCTGATTGATGGTGTAGGTATAGATCTCACTAGACCCATAGTGATTTACAAATAGTTGCGGGTTAAAAGCTTCATTTAATTTCAATAGAAGCGCATCATGCATCGGTGCCCCTGCAAATCCTAGCTTTCTGACTGACCTTACTCGATGGGAGTTAAACTTTGAAGACTGGAGCATGTCATGGTAGAGCGTGGGAACGAGGTATAGATGTGTTACCCCTTCAGACTCAATAAAATCCAACGCCTTTTCTACCTCCCAACGAGGTACAGCAACATAGGTTCCATTCACAATACATAATGATAGTAAGGTGCGCACTCCCATCGTGTGATAGAGCGGCATTACACCAAGCGTTACTTCGCCCATCGCGTATTGGTTTTGTGCCACATGGGCTATTCCTGCTGCTCTTTCTGCGCGCTGCTTTCTTGGTACCCCTTTAGGCTTGCCAGTAGTACCGGATGTAAACAGCATGACCGAAATATCTTCTATATGTCCATTTGCAATAGGATCTGTTTTATTTTGAACAATTTGGTCAAAATAAATATGTTGAGATGAAGACGATTGATCAGCACATAAGATTACTGAGACTGATTTACTAGTCTCAGAATCTAGATAATTTTGAAGCGATATCTCTTCTACAAATGCTAACTTCACGTCAGCATTTTGAGCGCAATAATCAATCTCCTCAGACTTCGATCTCCAGTTCAAGGGAACTATAGCAATTCCCGCCATCTGACAAGCCCAATGAATGGTTGCTGCCTCATAGCGATTTTGCAAAATTGTCAGAATTCGATCGCCTCGACTTAAGCCTTGCTCATAAAAAAACTGTTGGATAGCACCAATATGACGTGACCACTCCTGGTAGGAATATCGCTTTTGACCATCAACAATTGCTAGCCTTGATGGCTCGCGCTCAACTGCCTGCAAAAATGTTCTGCCTAGATCAAGCATGCTGACCCCCGTTTGCTTACGCCCTGAACGAAGCAACTTCTAAAACTGCCTCAACAATTCCTACGTATCCAGTACAACGACATAAATTACCAGACAAACCTTCGCGTACCTCCTGCTCCGTGGGGTGCGGATTCTTCCTTAATAAATCTTCTGCAGACATCAAAAATCCTGGGGTACAAAAGCCACACTGCAATGCATGATGCTTTCTAAAAGCAATTTGCAAATCAGACATGCTCTCGTTATTAGCAATGCCTTCAACTGTTTTAATAGTTGCACCCTCTGCTTGGCATGCAAACATGAGACAAGAGCGCACAATTTGACCATTAAGCTCCACAGTACATGCGCCGCAGACTCCATGCTCACATCCCGAATGTGTCCCTGTGGCCCCAAGGTCATGGCGAATGAAATCCAATAATGTCGTCCGTGAGTCACAGCTAGCCTCACGAGTCATTCCATTTAAGGTTAATTTGATTAAATGATCTTTCATATCATCACATCATTTCTAAATTCAAAAGCTTGTTGACATGAACTTCTACCTAAAGTCCTCATGAGATGCCGGCGCAAACCCGACGTTGCAGTTGGATCCTCCCTAACCTCAAGAGTCGAAGCAAGTTGATCGATTGCCTGGCATGCATCATCTAATGAATCAGCAGAAAAACGATGAACCTTAACCGTGTCATCTATGCCACCAAATCCGACAGTCCAATGAATTCCCTCTTTGATCGAGGCTACGGCTACAACGGCAAAGTCCCCATGACGATAGCCAAACTCAGAGAATCCATAGCCAACCCTATTGGTCTTGATTGGAAACTGAACTGATGTAATCAATTCATCAGAATGGCGATTCGTCTGAAGAGCGCCCAAGAAAAAATCATTTGCTTTTACGGTTCGCTTTCTTTGCTTACTTGCTAGCTGCACCGAACCACCCAGGGTGGCTAGAGCCAATACCAATTCAGCGCTAGGATCGGCATGAGCTATCGATCCACAAATAGTCCCACGATTACGGATCGGAGTGTGTGCAATCCATGGAAACATCATTTTCAATAAGGGTTGAACCGCTGAAAGATCACGCCAATCTTCTAGCTCCGACTGTCTCACGCCAGCACCCACATGAAGAGCTTCGTTAATGACGTGATAACGCTTAAACTCTTCAATTTGATTGATGTCAATTAGGTGTTTTGGATTGGCAACTCGCATTGCCAATACTGGCACCAAGGTTTGTCCACCAGCCAGAATCCGGGCGTCCTCTCCGTGCAGATCTAGAAGCTTGAGAACTTCATCTTGCGATTGTGCAAAGTGCATTTGAAATGGAGCCGGCTTCATTTACGAGCTCCAAATAAACTTCTAAAGAAATTTTGTATGTATGTCAGAAGCCCCTTCGGTTTGGCGCCTGCTTCTTTTGCAAGCGCTCGAAATAGCTGATCTAATACCAAGCGAATTGCTCCCTCAAGCAAACGACTGCCGATGGCGGCCAACTTACCTGAAACTTGAGCTTGATAGTCATATTTCAATACCGTCATACCAGCTTCGCTTCTTAGCACAACTTCGCCGATACCAAGAGCCATTCCTAGTGGACCCCGACCCTCCCCACCAAGCGAAAAGCTAGCAGGTCTTTTGATATTCGTTAAATTAACAACTGCATTAAATTTTGCTTTTGCTACCCCAATGCGGACTACTGCAATGCAATCAAAACGAATTCCGTCTGGAATAGCAGATTCAGTAATAGATTCGCAACCAGGTATTACCTTTTGTAAACGAGCACGATTTAACAAGACATTAAAAATTTCTTCTGGGGCAACATTTAGCTTCACCTCACCTTGAGCTTTAAGTGGGTAATCCGAGTTCGACTCGAGTGAAGATGTTGTATGCGCTACATTGTCTTTTGGAAGATCGCCCTTAGATACTAGTAGCGCATGAATTCGGCTAGGAGTTGCAGGCAATACGATATCTTCAATATTCAAGGCGTCTGAGATAGCATTAGCTATACAAACTGGGGTGCTCATACTGTTTCCCTCGCCGATGCCTTTAGAGCCCAATGGCGTAAACGGACTTGGCGATTCTTGGTGGTAAATTTTTGGAGCAACAACGTCACTGGCAGTTGGTAAACGATAGTCAGCAAATGTACCTGATAAGAAATTACCATCACTGCTATAAACAAACTCTTCTAAAAGTGCGGCCCCAACAGCCTGAGCAAAAGCTCCATACACCTGCCCATCCGCCAACGCGGGATTAAGAATTTTCCCAGCATCATGGACTGAAATATATCCATCAATCTTAGGTGAGCAACTCACTGGATTAATCTCTATACCGCAGGCGTCTAAAGCAAAGCCATAGGCAGCAGAAGTATTAATTCGATCGTTTTCATCTGGCGCCTGCAATACATCAGCACTCCAAAATTGGGTTTCTTGAAGCGCTAAAAGCACATCCTTACCAAGCGCCTCTTGGACCAGACCCGGGGACCAATGAAAGTTTCCACAGATTCTGGCAAATGGAATTGCATCATTTTCTCGACCAATGACTGAGATATGGCCATTGGCAAATATCAATTGATTAGGCTTGACCTTGAGAACGTGTGCAGCGTAAGCCGCAATCCGTACTTTCAGTTTTTCTGCCGCCAAAAAAACGGTTCCCGCAACTGCCCCAGCAAACCGACTCGAATAATTACCAGCTGCAATAGACCAGGCATCTTTTGCAGTATCAAAATCAACATTGACTTGGATTTGGGATGGAGAGGCTCCAAATACATCAGCCAATAATTGACCTATCACCGTTTGATGCCCCTGCCCGGCTGGGGCTGAGGCGATATTTGCAGAGATATTACCAGATGGATCAACACTTACAGTTGCTGAAGTGATTGCGCCATTTTTTGGGCCTGCTTTTGCTCTTTGCTCAGGCGTTAACACTGTAGTGATGTACCCCATATTGGATACCGATGGCTCTACGATAGACGCAATGCCAATACCATACATACGCCCTTCTTTGCGAGCCTGTTCCCTGCGACTTAGAAGCCTTTTGAATTCTGGCGAAGCTTGAAGAGTGTCGAGAGCTTTTTGATAATCTCCGGAATCCAATAGCGCACCAGCTGCTGCTCGATATGGAAATTGATCTTTTTGCACATAATTTAATGAAGCGATTTCTTGATGGGTTTTTCCCAACTGCTTTGCAATCTTATGTATCAAGCGCTCAAGCGCAAAATATACTTGTGGACCACCAAAACCTCGAACTAAGCCAGTCGGTGTCTTATTGATCAGAACGACGCGATTACGAATTTTCAAATTGCTAATCTGATATGGACCAGTGACGCAACCATGCATACGATAAAGAGTTGCTGGTTCGGGTGCACGTAAATAGGCGCCACAGTCTTCAATCTGGTCATAGTCTAAGGCTAGAATTTTTCCATTTGCATCTACAGCAGCACGCAAATGAGTATGTCTCGAAGTTGCAGAGGTTGCAGCTTGTAAGTGCTCTAGTCGATCTTCAATAAATTTCACTGGCGCACATACCTTGCGGGATGCTAAGCAGCAAAGAATGACGTACGGAAGAACTGATTGCTTAACCCCAAAGCTTCCACCGGAGTCAGGCGGGACATGATGGCGTAATTTTGTTCCCGGCACCTTCAGAGCGGCTGCCATCACTACGTGGAGTGAAAAGGGTCCCATAAAATTTGAAGTTACCTCATAACTTCCATCTGCTGGACGCCACTGAGCCACCACACCACCAGTCTCTAGTGGAGTGCAAGAGTTGCGAGGGTAACGAATATCAACCTCTACAACCTTTGCTGCCGCTTGAAATGCACCATCGGGATCGCCATAAGAAAACGAACGGTCAGATACACAATTATTAGCAATATCTTGGTGCAGAATGACAGCATCACTTTTTAGCGCCTCATCTACATCAACGACTGCTGGCAATGGTCGTACGTTAAGGACAATACTTTCTACACCATCTTCTGCAAGAGCTCTAGATTCTGCAATCACTATTGCAATTGGCTCACCTACATATCGCACAAACTCACTTGCCAAAACCCAGGGACGCATTGGTGATTTGACGGCAACCCCTAATGGGTTTGACCAAGCCTGCACATCCTCAATCGTTAGAACACCCCGCACCCCTTTAATCTTCAATGCTGGCGATACATCGATAGATAAAATCTTTCCATGAGCGATGGGAGATCGAACTACAGCGGCATATAGGGTGCCGACTGGCAAAGGAAGGTCATCCAGAAAGCGGCCACCGCCCGTTAGCAGTGCAGAATCCTCTACACGCTGGCTGGCTTTTCCTAAATGATGTGTTGTTTGTTCCAAGGGTTTCTTTTCAGCAAAATATGAAGCAACAAAAGCTGAAAGAAGCTTAATAAGGCCTTACCTAGAACGCTTATCTGAGAGTCCAGCGACTTACCTTAGAGTCTGATTATGTGCATCAGGTAAACCCTAGGAGTCTAGTTTTGGGGCCTTCTCAACCTGCTGACGATAAAGACTTGGAGTTACCCCTTGATGCTGCTTAAAGAAACGTGTGAAGTGACCTTGAGCAGAAAATCCTAATTCATCCCCAATGTGAATCAAGCTCTCGTCTTTATCGGCGAGAGCATCAAATGCGAATTCCATTCTCAGTACATTGGCAAATACTACTGGTGACAAGCCAGTACAACGCCGAAACAGCTCGAAAAAATGTGATCTTGATAGATTAACGCTCTGGGCAACGGTTGAAATATCGGTAAAGCCTTGCGGGGACGTTCGCATGAGGTGAATCGCCTTACGAATGCGAGGATCCATAAAGGCCAGGGCATTACCAGCATTTCTTAAGTCGCCAGATGTGAGCACATCAGCGCTTTCCATAAAGCCAAGCGTTAACTCTAGCAGCATGGACTCAAGCTGTTCATGTGTGATCTGATCCGACCACCACAATTCCATTGATATCTTTTCTAAAGCCTGCTTTTGATGCGCACCCAATGTAGATAGATTGTTCATGAAAAAACAGGGGTGACTACTAGCCAAGAATTTTTTACTAAATGAAGCTAGCCACTTTGGCTCTAGATATAGGGCCAGTAAAACAGGATTGCTACCGCCTACTGGCAAATGGAGATACGAATGCTCTTCCCAGGCATTGATCAGTACCGCATTGTCGTTAGTCAAAGGGCAATTTTTGCCTCTGACCTGAAAAGCGGTATCTGGACCACCTACCTTACACAGAATATGGCAATGATGATGGGCATGCGTGACTAAAGGCGCATCCATTTCTAGAAGCGCGACGCGACCAAACTCACCGTGTAGAAGTCGAATTACCTTAGACATATCTCAAATCATCTCACAGACCAGAAATTTGAGAGAGGCAGCTTATATTGCAGCGCAAAAGAAATTCGCTTATGCCCGAAAGCCTATTCTGCAGTCGCACCAGACTGCTTAACCAGAAGCTCCCAGTAAGGAATTTCCTTCTTAATGAATGCGGCAAATTGCTCGGGAGTTTGCTCACCGTTCAAAGAGCCCATTTTAGAAAGGCTTTCCGCCACCTCCGCTGAAGCTAATACTTTATTGATTTCTTTATTCAGGGTATTGACTAAAGGGGTTGGCGTTTTTGCTGGGACAAAGATGCCGTACCAATTCTCAACAACAAATTTAGGGTACCCAAGCTCCTTCATTGTAGGTACGTCTGGTAAGTTTTTTGCCCTAACCGCTCCAGTCGTTGCAAGCGCCCTAACCTTGCCACTATTAAGATGAGGAACCATGGCTCCCGTTGACTCAAATGCCATTGGCACTTGTCCAGCCAAGACGTCGGCAATGGCTGGCCCAGATCCTCTATAGGGAATGTGCGTCATATCCAGCTTTTGCTCAAGCTTAAGTAACTCACCTAAGAGATGGTGAGTACTCCCACTACCAGGAGATGCAAAGCTGTATTTACCCGGTTCCTTTTTAATCAAAGCAATCAGCTCAGAAACTGAATTAGCAGGCACAGAAGAATTGACATACAAAACCATAGGCACGGCAGCTACCTCGGCTACAGGTCTTAAGCTCACAATCGGGTCATTACGCAGTTTATATAAATTCCGATTAATGACAACACCAGTGCTATTTCCCAGCAATAAAGTACAGCCATCGCCAGTAGCACTACTCACAAACTCAGTGCCAATGTTGCCGCTAGCACCAGTTTTATTTTCCACAATCACACTGACGTTTAATTGTTTAGATAGTCCAGGAACTAACATTCTTGCGAGAACGTCACTGGCTCCTCCTGGCGGATAAGGAGAAATAATTTTGATCACAGGGCATGGATACTGGGCATAGGCTAAAGGGGCGCTGAATCCAAAGCAGATCAAGCCAACAATTTGTATTAAGTTTCTTTTAGCAATATATATAGTGTTCATATCAAGTCTCACTTTTTAACATCTGCTCATAATTAAATTGCTGATCAACTTCAATAATCGACTGCCCTGATCTTAGTGCTTCGACCATTGCCAACTCTTTCATAGCAATAGCATCCGCCTCATCTAATACCGTATTGAGCTTAGCTGCAGGGATTGCTACGAGGCCATTAACATCCGCCACAATCACGTCACCAGGTAAAACAGATATGCTTCCAACTCTAATGGGGATATTCCAAGCCTCTTGAACAATGCGACCTCGGGCAGTAATCGGAACTGTACCTCGGGCATGAACCGGAAAGCCAAATTCTTCACACGTATCGACATCACGGACTGCGCCATCCACTACTACACCAGAGATCTTTTTTTGCAGCGCTCCCATTGAGAGAATCTCACCCCAGCAGTTGTTGTTCAGATCCCCACGGTTGTCAATCACAATGACATCCCCAGGCGATGCCGAAAAGATGGCATCAACCCCGAGATGCGCCTTACTTTGTGCAGCACCTGCAGAAATCATACGGATCGTAATTGCCCTACCGATTACTTTGGTCTTACCCCATTGAGGAACAATGCCAATTACCGCAGCTGCAATTCCCAACTTATCCATTGCATCACTTAAATTTGAGGTTGCTAATTTTTCTAGCCGTCCCCTGTATAGTCGATCAAACTCCTCGGATGTCATCATATCCTCACTTATTTTGAAATTCTGTTATTGATTCTGGAAAATACCTGACGTGCATTACCTTCAAAAATCATTTCCTTCTCTTGATTGCTCAAGCCATCAACCGCATTGAGGTAACGACGGGTATCGTCAAAATAAAATCCGGTATCTGGATCAATATCTTTCACAGCTCCAAATGTTTCGGATGCAAATAGAATATTTTTGACTGGGATGACTTCAGTCAGAAGGTTGATCCCTGGCTGGTGATACACACAAGTATCAAAATAAATATTATTTAGCAGTTTTTGATTGATGTCAGGGATATCCATATCTTTCGCCAGCCCTCGAAAGCGTCCCCAGTGATAGGGAACCGCTCCGCCTCCATGGGGAATTAAGAAACGCAACTGTGGAAACTGTGTAAACAAATCTGAAGTCAGGCATTGCATAAAAGCGGTTGTATCAGCATTCAAGTAATGTGCACCAGTGGTATGAAAGCAATCGTTACAACTGGTGCTGACATGAATCATTGCTGGTACATCTAAGGCAATCATTTCTTGATAGATTGGATGCCAATAGGGGTGACTTAATGGCGGATCTCGCCAATGACCACCAGAAGGATCGGGATTGAGATTAATACCCACAAATCCATATTCATTAACGCACTTGCGCATCTCCGGTAAGCAAGTACTGATATCCACTCCTGGCGACTGCGGCAACATTGCCGCACCTACAAAGTGCTTCGGAAAAAGCTGCGTCACTCGATAACAAAGTTCATTGCAAAGGGCTGCCCATGTTGCCGAGGTATTAAAGTCGCCAATATGGTGAGTCATAAAGCTCGCTTGGGGCGAGAAGATCGTGACATCAATGCCCCGCTCTCGCATTCGAGCGAGTTGATTTTCTTCGATAGACTCCCTAATTTCATCATCACTTATTCTTAAATCAGATACCTTGGGGCCTAAATGCGGTGTACTTAAATTAGCGACTTGGGCATCTCGCCAAGCCTTTAATACTTTTGGTGCCGTAGTGTAGTGGCCATGACAATCAATAATCATTTATTGCTTCCCTTTGTAGAGTAACGGGTCGTTAGTTCGGAGCCAGGCCTTGAATGCCTGACTGTTGAATGAATAAATTAAGCCTACCAGTAGAGATCATTTGATCTATAAAGTGATTCAAGTATTGAGCAGTTTCTTGACGTGCCAATGGTGTGCCCAAGGCCAGGTTTTCATATCCGATGACATCGGGCAATACTCTTGACCCCGGAACAGAGGAAGCCATTTCAAATAGAATTGCTTTATTGGTAGAGAAACCATCAATCTTCCCGCTTTTTAACCATTCAATTACCTGTGTAGTTGAGCTTGTCTGCACCAAACTGGCATTAGGAATCAGCGATGGGAGCTCCGCTTGAGAATTGCTTCCCACACTGAAGCCAATGTTGATGTTCGAGCGATTGATATCTGCTAGAGATCGAATGCTACTGTGGGGACTCACCAAATACCCTTTCTCAATCCGAATGACTGTTTTGGAAAACTGAATATATTTGGCACGATCTTGACTAGCATTCGTGAAGACCAAATCTAACTCATTATTTTTTACAGCCAAAAGAACATCCGCATTCTTCTCAAACACCACCGGAGTGTAATTGACACCTAATTGAGTAGCGAGACTCTGCCCCAATTCATAGCCAATACCTCGGACCTGATTCGAACTATTGGCTTGCAGAAACGAGGTTGGCGAGCCTTTATATAAGCCCATTCGCAGACTTCCCTGCGGCGCAAGAATGTCCTTGGGCGATGTAGCGCAAGCAAGTAGCACCAAGCAAAACAGTGTTGAGAGAATCAGCCTGCAACTTCGCCCAAATTTCATTATTTGACCCTGAATTAATCTGGCTGAATATTAGCTTCACGTACCAATTTTTCGTAACGCTTTCTTTCTGAATTTAAATAAGCAGTCAACTGAGCAGTGGTTCCTGGGCTGACCTCTCCTCCAACAGAACCCAATCGCTCTGTCATCTCTTTAGATTGCAATGCTTTTTCCACTTGGCTATGGAGCATCTTCACAATACTGGCTGGAGTCTTAGCGGGCGCAATTAAGCTGTACCAAACGGAAGCTTCAAAACCTGGGAAACCCGATTCTGCCACCGTAGGTATCTCCGGAAATAATGGGGAACGCTTTGCGCTCATGACAGCAACAATCTTGAGTTTGCCACTTTTCACATGAGGAGCCACTTCCAACATATTGACTGCAACCAAATCCAATTGACCTCCAATCAAATCAGTAATCGCAGGAGCGCCGCCTTTATAGGGCACGTGCTTTAAAGAAATCCCAGCGGCTTGCTCGAAAAATTTCATGGCCATATGAGGTGTTGCGCCATTACCTGGTGTTCCGTACGTAATGAAATCTGGATTCGCTTTTGCAGCCTTAATCAAATCAGATATTTTTTGATACTTACTATCAGCAGAAGTGGCAATGACTACGGGCACACGTCCGATCATGGCAATCGGCGTAATGTCTTTATCGATATCAAAGGGTTGTGGCTTATACAAGGACATATTGGCTGCCAAAGCATTGGCAGCAACCATCAAGGTATAGCCATCAGCTGGACTATCAATCAATTGCTTAACAGCGATATTAGTGCCAGCACCAGGTTTATTTTCGATAACGATCGATTGCCCCATGGAAGCTGACAAATTTTGTCCTAGAGTTCTAGCAACTAAATCAACGGCACCTCCAGGAGCATATCCAACTAAAACCTTGATGGGCTTATTGGGGTAGTCCTGAGCCAGCAGATTACTAGCAAACAGCAGATTGCTTACAGCGAAAAAGCTGAGAATGATTTTTCTCATAGACATTACTCTTTAGGAGCCCCCGACATTTTCACAATTCCTTCGTAACGCTTAATCTCAGACTGTGAGAACTTTGTAAATTCTGCTACTGAGCCACCATCTACCTGGGCACCAATTCCTTGAAGACTTTTCCGTACTTCAGGATCTTTTAAGACTTTATTAAATGCTGCATTGAGTTTTTCTGTAACATCTTTTGGCGCGCCAGCCGGCAGCATCACGCCATACCAAGCATTGGCAACCATCGGTACCCCAGCCTCTTTCATGGTGGGTACATTCGGCAATTCAGGGATGCGTTTATCAGCAGCAACACCAAGGGCTTTTAACTTGCCAGCTTTGATGTTATTCAATGAACCTGTATCAAGCATCATATCGATATGTCCAGCCATCAAATCTATCGCAGCTGGACCGCTACCTTTATAGGGGACATGGCGTATATCTAAACCAGTGACCGTTTTAAATTGTGCACCCGCTAAATGTTGAGACGCGCCAATACCGGCAGAGCCATAAGTAAACTTCCCCGGGTTTTGCTTAGCATCAGAGATGAGGTCTTTCATGCTATTCCAAGGAGATGCTTCAGGTACAACCATGATATTGGGAATAGTGCATACCAATACTACTGGAGCGAAGTCTTTAGCAGCGTCAAATCCTTGATTAGAAAATAAGTGAGGGCCTGCAGCATTCGTTGAGCTTGTTGCCATCAACATTGAGTAGCCATCAGCTTTATCTTGTAGAAAAGCTTGAGTTCCTATATTGCCACCTGCCCCACCTTTATTCTCAACAAATACTGAAACACCGAGCTCCTTGGTCAGAGGTAATGCAAGAATGCGCGCAACTTGATCAGTTGCACCACCCGGCGGCCAAGGCACGAGAAATTTAATCGATTTATCGGGATATGCGGCTAGCGAATTGAGCGCCACTGCAGTTAATAGACTTGCAAAAATAAACCGAAGCTTCATAAGACGCCTTTTTGTTTTAAGCTGGCATCCACCCAAGCATCATCATATTTGCCATCATGAATCGATTGGATTGTTTTACGCTCGGTAGTCTCTTTTTCCTTACCCAAGCGAGCGGCCTCAAGCACCAACTCAGGAGCTAAGGCAATAATTCCATCGCCATCACCCAAAATCACATCACCAGGATGAACGACCATCCCCCCGATCGACACTGGGACGTTGATACTGCCGGGGCCATCCTTGTAAGGACCCCGCATATTGACCCCACGTGCCCAACATGGAAAACGATGTTTCTCAAAGGCTTCCACATCCCGAATCGCAGCATCAAAGACTACGCCAATAGCCCCTCTGGATTTGGCAACCGTCATCATGATTTCACCAAACAAAGCGCGGGAGACATCGCCACCCCCATCAACCACCAATACATCACCAGGTTGAAGTATTTGTAAGGCTTTGTGAATCATCAAGTTATCACCAGACCGCACACTTACTGTGACAGCATTGCCACATACAGAAACTGGCGACTTGTTTACAGGCAATATATTGACTGCGCCAATCGTCCTACCCAATACATCACTAACAACAGAAGTTGCCAATCCTGTTAGGGCTACGATCCCCTCTTTAAAGGCTTCTTTTCTAGGGCGAATTTCATAACCATTATTCATGTTGCATTCCTTGTAAAGTGTTTAATCGACTGTTGCGCCTGTGCGCTTCACCAAAGACTCCCAGTAAGGAATCTCTCTGTTAATAAATTGTGTAAATTGTTCTGGCGTACCCGCCACATCACTAGAACCCATCTTATTAAGACTGGCTGCTACTTCCGGCTCTTTCATTGTCGCGTTAATTGCTTTATTCAATCTTGAAATTAAAACGGATGGCGTTTTAGCTGCCACAAACACACCGTACCAATTTTCAATCACAAAGCTGCTGTAGCCAAGCTCTTTCATGGTGGGTACGTTAGGAAAGTTCTTTGGCCTAACAGCTCCCGTTGTTGCCAATACCCGGATGCGACCGGATGATATCTGTGCAGCAATCGTGGTGGTTGTCTCAAAGGCAATCGGCACTTGTCCAGCAAGTACATCAGCCATTGCTGGCCCCTGCCCTCTGTAGGGTATGTGCGTCAGATCCAATTGTTTTTCAAGTTTCAGCATTTCTGCCATCAAATGTTGTGGACTACCGCTCCCACCAGATGCATAGCTGTATTTACCTGGATTATTTTTAATCAGCTCCACCAGTTCACCAAGAGTATTTGCAGGTACCGAAGCATTCACATAGAGAACCAAAGGTACTGATGCTACTTCTACAACTGCTGCCAAATCCTTGGAAGGATTGATCCTTAACTTATATAAATTCTGATTAATGACTACCCCAGTATTATTTCCAAGCAATAAAGTACAACCATCTGAGGCTGAATTCGCCACATACTCTGTTCCAATATTGCTACTAGCTCCACCTTTGTTTTCGACTATGACATTTGTCCCGAGCTGTTTAGCAATTCCTGGCGCAAGCATTCTTGCCAAGATGTCAGTTGTCCCCCCGGGTGGATATGGCGAGACAAATTTAATGGTTGGGCATGGATATGAACTCTGAGCTTTTACATTGAGCACTGATAGCAATAAGCAAAGGCTAATCCCCAGAAATAACTGTCTCTTCATTTTTTTATATTCCCTCTTTCTTTGCCTAGCTAAATAAGGCATAGGCTAAGATCTATTCTTTAGTAAAAATATACCTTACATACCCCTCACTCAGCGCATTTCTATATAAAAAGCCTTGAAATGACCAAAAGCCTCAATCGAGAAGAATTATTATTCATTGCCCAGAGTTTTGATCCTGAGGATAAATGTTCTGACTGTCAGTCGCTCAACTGCCAAGGCTGGGAAAGCATCCCGGGTGGATTCATCACTAATTCTCTAGAGTGCATAGGAACCCTGAGGATCGAGAATGCGCCAGAGTGCTGGGAGGAAGATCATCCCAAAGGAACCACGATCTGGTCTAAGGATGCCCCCATCTCCATCACCTTTCATCCTTACAACAAGTCTGACGTGTACGAATGTAAGCATTGTCGATCTAAATACCTTCGATATACGGAATGTGGTGGCTACTATGTGGATGAGCGCATTCGAGAGCTTAGAGCAGAATTCATTTCATAAGATTCCTGTTCACTGGTGTCACAAATGTAAAAGCCCCGATCTCTCAGGGCTTTTTTGGATACTGCTACAGAGTAGCTACTATTTTTAAGCCTTCTTCTTCACTGGGGGTAGGTCCGTGCAATGACCATGCGCCGCCTCGGCAGCCAAGCCGACTGACTCGCCCAGGGTTGGGTGTGGATGAATGGTTTTACCAATATCTACAGCATCAGCGCCCATCTCAATGGCAAGACAAACTTCACCAATCAAATCACCAGCATGAGTGCCTACAATACCGCCACCAATAATGCGATGCGTATTAGCGTCAAAGATGAGCTTCGTAAAACCTTCATCACGACCGTTAGCAATCGCACGGCCACTAGCTGCCCATGGGAATAAACCTTTCTCATAGGCGATGCCCTGTGCCTTGCATTGTTCTTCAGTCAAACCAGCCCAAGCTACTTCAGGATCGGTGTAAGCAACCGATGGAATTTGTTTAGCATCAAAGTAAGACTTCTCACCTGCTGCAGCTTCTGCGGCAACGTGACCTTCATGCACTGCCTTGTGAGCCAACATCGGCTGACCCACTAAGTCACCAATCGCAAAAATATTGGCAACATTGGTGCGCATTTGTTTATCGACCGGAATAAAGCCTCGCTCATCCACTTGAACGCCTGCCTTATCTGCAGCAATCTTCTTACCGTTTGGCGTACGTCCCACGGCAACGAGCACTAAGTCGTAAGTCTGAGGCTGCGCAGGTGCATTCTCACCCTCGAAGCTCACTTGAATTCCATCGGGCTTCACTTCAGCTTTAGCAGCGCGCGTCTTGAGCATGATCTTTTCAAAACGTCCGGCATTGAACTTCTCCCAGACCTTCTCCAAATCACGGTCAGCTCCAGCCATCAGGCCATCCATCATTTCTGCAATATCGATGCGTGAGCCCAGAGTACTATAAACAGTCGCCATCTCTAAACCGATAATGCCACCACCAATTACCAACATTCTTTTTGGAATACTAGTCAGTAACAGCGCACCCGTACTATCGACAATGCGCGGATCCTCTGGCAAGAAAGGCAACTTCACTGGCTGACTACCTGCAGCGATGATCGCCTTCTGAAAACGCACAACTTCCTTTTGACCAGTGAGGTCTTGGCCAGCACCATTTGTTAACTCCACTTCAACATGGTTTGCATCCAAAAAACGGCCTAAACCACGCACTACTTTTACTTTGCGGGCCTTAGCCATACCAGCTAATCCACCAGTCAACTTTGCGATGACAGATTCTTTATAACCACGCAATTGATCAATCTCAATCTTAGGCGCACCAAATGTGATGCCATGCTTTGCCATGGTTTTTACTTCATCCATCACGGAGGTTGTATGGAGTAATGCTTTAGATGGAATACAGCCTACGTTTAAGCACACACCACCTAAAGTAGCGTAACGCTCAACCAATAGAGTGCTCATGCCTAGATCTGCACTTCGAAATGCCGCACTGTAACCACCAGGCCCGGCACCGAGCACTAGCACCTCACATTCGTGATCAACCTTGCCGTTGTATTGACCCGCTTTTGGGGCGGGAGCAATGGCTGCTGTTGCCGCAGCTGGTGCTAATGCTGAAGGAGCTGTTTTTGCAGCAGGCACTGCTGTTGCAGCACTTGCTTCAATCTCAGCAATTACAGTACCTTTGCTCACTTTATCGCCCAGCTTCACTGAGATACTAGTCACTGTACCAGCAGCGTCTGCAGGCACTTCCATAGTTGCTTTATCGGATTCAAGTACAAGCAATGGCTGCTCTTTCTCAATCACATCACCCACTTTTACCAATACTTCAATCACCGGCACATCTGAGTAATCACCAATATCCGGAACGAGGATCATTTGCTTAGTCATAGATCCTCCTTACAGCGTAGCGCGACGGAAGTCGGCTAGTAGTTGAGCGATATAGACAGTAAAGCGCGTTGCCAATGCTCCATCGATCACGCGATGATCTGCAGAAAGTGACAAGGGGCAAATAAGACGTGGCACAAACTGCTTACCATCCCATACTGGTTTCATTGCTGCTTTACTCACGCCCAAAATCGCCACTTCAGGAGCATTCACAATAGGTGAGAAAGAAGTTCCGCCGATGCCGCCTAACGAGGAGATCGTAAAACTCGCTCCTTGCATTTGATCTGGCTTCAACTTCCCTTCACGGGCAAGTGCTGCTAATTCAGAAGTTTCTTTGGCAAGCTCAAAGATTCCTTTCTTATCAGCGTCTTTGATGACTGGCACCACCAAACCCGTTGGAGTATCTGCAGCAAAACCAATATTGAAATACTTTTTGAGGATCAAATCATCGCCATCGAGCGAGCTATTGAACTCAGGATGTTTTTTCAACGCAGCGACCGCAGCCTTCATTAAGAAAGCTAGCATGGTGATCTTGACGCCCTTCTTCTCGTTGTCTTTATTGGTCATGACGCGGAAGGCCTCTAGATCAGTGATATCTGCGTCCTCGTGATAAGTCACAGCAGGAATCATGACCCAGTTACGTGCCAAATTAGCTGCAGTGAGTTTCTTAATACGATTGAGTGGTTGACGTTCAATCTCACCAAATTTTGTGAAATCCACTTTCGGCCATGGAATCAAATTCAGACCACCCAAGCTTCCACCACTTGAGGCTGCAGCTGCACTAGAACTTCCAGCACCACCGCTCATTGCCGCTTTGACAAAAGCTTGAACATCTTCTTGAGTGATGCGTCCTTTGGGGCCGGAACCTTTTACCTGGGTAATCGTTACGCCAAGCTCACGTGCAAACTTACGCACTGAAGGGCTAGCGTGACTCATGACTCCATCCACAGGAGGCGGCGGATTGCTCTTCGGAGGAGGCGCTGGCGCTCTTGCAATCGGTGGTTCAACCGCTTTTATAGCTGGTGCTGCTGGTGCAGATACTGCAGCTACAGGTGCCGTAACAGCTCCTGATCCACCTTCCAGAATAAGCACCACTGAGCCTTCAGAGAGGTTATCGCCTATCTTGATCTTCACTTCTTTAACAATGCCGGCTTGTGATGATGGCACATCCATCGTCGCTTTATCAGACTCGAGCACAACAATAGATTGTTCCTTCTCAATCTGATCGCCTGCCTTCACTAACACTTCGATGACAGGCACGTCTTTATAGTCACCAATGTCAGGCACTTTGATTTCAATTGGAGCACTACTTCCACTGCTACTTGCGCTTACTGGTGCAGACGCAGTTTTACTAGCTGCTGCAGGAGCAGGAGTAGAAGCGGGTACCGAGACCGCTGCACCCTCTTCCAAGGTCATGACGATTGCGCCCTCAGAGAGGCTATCACCCACTTTGACCTTCACCTCTTTCACTACACCAGAGTGAGACGATGGCACATCCATCGTGGCTTTATCAGACTCAAGCACAACAATAGATTGTTCTTTCTCAACCTTGTCACCTTCTTTAACCAGGACCTCGATGACCGGCACATCCTTGTAATCACCAATGTCCGGCACTTTGATTTCAATAATTTGACTCATGAATTAATCTCGTATTAAACCGTCATTGGGTTTGGTTTAGCAGTGTCAATGCCGTATTTTTTGATGGCCTCAGCTAATTTTTGACGATCAAGCTGACCAGCATCAACCAAAGAACGTAAAGCAGTGATGACCACCCAGCGACGATCGACCTCAAAGAAGTCACGGAGTTTTTCACGGGTATCGGAGCGACCAAAACCGTCCGTACCCAATACTTCATAACGGCGATCCATATGCTGAATGGCCGGACGAATTTGCTCAGCAAACATACGCACATAGTCTGTAGCAGCAATGACGGGCCCCGTGGTATCTTTTAGACACTTCTCAACGTGTGAGAGTGCTGGTGCCGCGGTCGGGTTCAAGAGATTGGCACGGTGAACCGTATTCCAATCGCGACCTAATTCCGTAAAGCTTGGGCAACCCCACAAGTCAGATGATACTCCCCAATCTTTGTGCAAGATTTCAGCTGCTTCAATCACTTCACGGAAGATGGTTCCTGAACCGAGCAGTTGCACACGTAATTTTGCCTTAGCGTCACCAACCGACTTGAGCTTATACATGCCCTTAATAATGTCTTTTTCTGCACCTTTTGGCATTGCTGGATGAGTGTAGTTCTCATTCATCAAGGTGACGTAGTAATAGACGTCCTCCTGCACTTCGAGCATACGACGCATACCATCTTGAATCACTACTGCTAACTCAAACGCAAAAGTTGGGTCATAGCTAATGCAGTTTGGAACTGCAGCACTCCACAGATGACTATGACCATCTTCGTGTTGCAAGCCTTCGCCATTCAAGGTGGTTCTCCCTGCAGTGCCACCGAGCAAGAAGCCACGGCTGCGCATATCACCTGCAGCCCATGCTAAGTCGCCAATCCGCTGGAAACCAAACATGGAATAGAAAATATAAAACGGCAACATGGGAACGCCATGGGTAGAGTAAGAAGTTGCGGCGGCAATCCAATCGCACATACCGCCCGCCTCATTAATACCCTCTTGCAAGATCTGACCAGTCTTATCCTCTTTGTAGAACATCAATTGATCATAATCTTCTGGCGTATATAGCTGACCCAGTTGATTCCAAATACCCAATTGACGGAACATACCTTCCATACCAAAAGTCCGTGACTCATCGGGAACGATAGGCACAACGCGCTTACCAATTGTCTTATCCCGCACCACCGTATTGAGCATCCGAACAAAAGCCATCGTGGTAGAAATCTCGCGACCTTCAGCGGTTGCTTCTAGTAAGGGTGTAAATGCATCCAATTTAGGTACCGGCAAGCTTTCGGCTTTCGCACGACGTTGCGGCAAATAACCACCCAACTCTTGGCGACGGGCTTTCATATACTCAAGCTCAGGGCTACCTTCAGCAAACTTGACCAAGGGCATCTCGTCGAGTTGCTCATCCTTCACCGGGATCTCAAAGCGATCACGGAAGCGACGCACATCGTCATCGTTCATTTTCTTGGCTTGGTGTGCAATGTTCATCGCCTCACCGGAGCCGCCCATACCGTAGCCTTTAATAGTGTGAGCCAAAATGACCGTTGGCTGATCTTTATGATTTACCGCTGCATGAAATGCTGCATACACTTTATGGGGATCATGGCCGCCACGATTCAGTTGCCAAATCTCATCATCACTCCAGTCGCTGACTAGCGCTTTGAGTTCTGGGGTATTAAATACGATCTCACGGACATAAGCACCATTCTTAGCCTTCATCGTCTGATATTGGCCGTCAACGATCTCGCCGAGACGTTGCATCAAAATACCCTTCTTATCGCGGGCAAACAAAGCATCCCACTGACCACCCCACACGACTTTGATGACATTCCAGCCAGAGCCGCGGAATTCACTCTCGAGTTCTTGAATAATTTTTCCGTTACCACGCACTGGTCCATCTAAGCGCTGCAAGTTACAGTTCACTACAAAAATCAAGTTATCTAACTTCTCACGACCAGCCATACCGATGGCGCCTAAAGATTCTGGTTCATCCGTTTCACCATCACCTAAGAAAGCCCAAACCTTACGACCTTGCTCTTGAATAAAGCCACGGTCTCTTAAATATTTCATGAAGCGTGCTTGATATATCGCCATGATTGGACCAAGACCCATCGACACCGTTGGGAACTGCCAAAAGTCTGGCATCAACCATGGGTGCGGGTAACTAGAGATCCCTTTACCGCCAACCTCTTGACGGAAGTTATCCAGTTGACCGTCTGATAAACGACCCAACATATAAGCGCGGGCATAAACGCCAGGGGCGGAGTGTCCCTGGACAAAGATCAGATCGCCACCATGCTCTGGTGATGGGGCATGCCAGAAATGGTTGTAACCAACATCATACAAAGTAGCAGCTGACTGGAAGGAAGAAATATGTCCACCGACATTGGTGTCTTTATTTGCGCGCAGCACCATGGCCATCGCATTCCAACGGGTATAGGAACGAATCCGGTGTTCAACATTTTGATCACCAGGCAAGCGGGCTTGATTCTCAACGGGAATCGTATTGATGTAAGGCGTCTCTGCATGGAAGGGTTGATCTACACCATTGACTCGTGCATGAGAAATTTGTTGATCGATGAGATAAGCAGCACGCTGCGGACCTTCGTTATGGATGACACCATCTAAGGCCTGCAACCATTCTTGTGTCTCGCCAGGATCAGCATCCTGAAGATTTTGTTTGCCTAACACTTGCTCAGGAACTGCAGCCATAACTTATCTCCAATAGTTATTTCGTTTAATTCATTCAAATCAACAACAGTTATTTACTTTATAGATAACATTTTAGGAAGGTATATGGGTGTAAACAAGCAATTTTCCACATAATGATAATATTTCTCATAATATGAGATTTTATTGCATCGCAAATAGAATCACATAGGATCGGCTAAATTCCTGTTTAGGCATCCTCATAGGGCAAAATGGATTAATTCCTATGAAATATCCTGCTTTTCTAAGATTGCTCCTCGCCCCTGTTAACTGGTTACGCAAAATCCGGGGATTTAGGCTCGTTTACACCCCCCTGCTAGCAATCGTGCTGTTTACCGCAGTAATGGGCATTATTTTGGGTACGCTCCATTTGCAGGAAAAAGGACAACAAGAATCTGCCCTATTTAGAGAGCTCTCTTTTGCCAAACAACGTATTCAATTACGCTTTGTAAACAATGCTGACTCTTTAAATACGATTAATCGTGAAATTGCTGCGAGTAGCGAAGATGCAAAGTTAAAACAACTAGTGCGCGAGCAATCCGATGATTTAGTGCTCAATAATCATGAGATTATCAAAATCATTTGGCTTAATGCTGATAACTCTTATCAATGGACCGCCCCAGCAAACAACCCTAAAACTGACTGGATTAGCAAAACACAAAATGAGCGGGCAGTAAATGAGGGCCTCACAAATGCAATAGAGCTTAGCCGAGTGACGAGCAGGACTGCTTTTAGTCAGTTCATTTCACTTAACTTACCGAGCGAGGAATCTCTCGCCAAGGATAGAAGAACCGTCTTCTGGCAAGTGGCTCCTAATATTGTTGGTGGTCAAGCCATCGGTTTCTTAGCCGCACTGTATACCACCCAGGGCATTTTAGATGTCATCCCCAATGAGCTCAAAGCACACTATCGCTTCACCTTGCTGACAGATAACGACAGGGTCTTATCCATATCCTCCGATCGAGATACACCCAAAAGAGCTTTTAGCAATCAAACGAGTTTAGACATCGGCGTATTAAGTCCAAACCTAGTCTTACGAATTGACACCTATCCTCCACCGACCAATCTGACTTTCCGAATGTTAATTGGTGTGGTCTTAGGTCTTTCTGCTTTCGTTATTTGGAGTTTGTGGTCTGTCCTTAAGCAGATGCAAGTGCGTCAAGAAGCTGAGGCTAATTTACGGACTGAAACCAGCTTTCGTAATGCCATGGAAAATTCCACACCAGTCGGTATCCGTGCGCACGATATGGAAAAGCGCATTACCTATGTGAACCGAGCCTTTTGTGAGATGACTGGCTGGTCGTCAAAAGAACTGATTGGCCTGATGCCGCCCTTCCCCTTCTGGCCCGACTCTAGACGCGATGAGCTCGTAGAAAAAATGAATCGCGCCCTGAAAATGGAATCGGGGATGAAAACTGGTATTGAGGGAGTCGTTTTGCACCGTGATGGCTCTCTGATTGAGACTCGCACTTTTATTGCTCCCCTCATTAATGAAAAAGGAACGCAAACGGGTTGGGTTACTTCCTTAATTGATATTTCCGAACCGAAGAAGATCCGAGAAGAGTTGGCTGCATCACAGGAACGCTTTGTTACTGTGCTTGAGGGTTTGGATGCTGCCGTTTCTGTGCTTGACCTTGAAAACGATCATCTCTTATTTGCCAATCGCTTCTACCGAGAAAATTTTGGGGATGACTCAAAGGGTCACTTTCAGTTAGCAGGTAATGCGAATAACCTGGAGACCTTGCACGATGTCGCGGAAGATTTACAAGACTCCCCTCCAGGCATTCCGACCTCATTTTTATATCAAGAGTCTGAGTCGGAAGAAATTCAATTAAGTGACGGCAGTAATAAATGGTACGAAGTCAGAAGGCGCTTTATTCCCTGGGTTGATGGGCGCCTTGCGCAACTCTTGATTGCTACCGATATTACGATGCGTAAAGAGGCAGATGATTTAGCACGCCAGCAAGAAGAGCGTATGCAGTTTACGAGCCGCTTAACTACGATGGGTGAGATGGCATCCTCTCTCGCGCATGAGTTAAACCAACCACTCTCAGCGATCTCCAACTATTGCATGGGGGTCGCTAAACGTTTAGAAGGTAATCTAGATCCCGCACTCACCAAAGATATCCTGCCAGCGCTTGAGAAAGCATCAGAACAGGCTCATCGCGCAGGCACCATCATTCAGCGTATTCGAGGATTTGTAAAACGCAGCGAGCCGCAAAGTAAATTGACTGCCATTAGCGAAATTATTAACGATGCTGTTGGGCTAGTCGAAATTGAGGCGCATCGCCATCGCCTAACCATTATTTCTCAAATCAGTGAAAACCTTCCTGCGGTAGATGTTGATCCCGTCTTAATCCTGCAGGTTTTAGTCAACCTACTGAAAAATGGCCTTGATAGCACGAGGGAGGCTTATCCCCTTTCTTCTCGTTGGTCCGCTGCTCCCGTCAAAATCAGCGCTGATCTGGATACCAGTATTTTTCCAGCCATGCTGCGTATTCAGGTGAGTGATGGCGGGGCTGGAATCCCAGAATCAGTCTCCCAACGCATGTTTGAGCCCTTTTTTAGCACTAAATCCGATGGCATGGGCATGGGTCTCAATATTTGCCGCTCTATTATTGAATCCCACCATGGCCGACTTTGGGCGGTCAATATCATGGATGCGGAACATACCAAGCTGGCTGGCTGCACCTTTACAATACTTCTACCCCTGGAATCTCCTGAAACTTCGGGTAATGTTTAATCATTGCACCAATTGAATCACCTTGCGAGACCCGATATGAACCTTAGTACCAGCACCAAACCAACCCAGGCAGAAGTTGTCTACGTTGTCGACGATGACGAAGCAGTGCGTGATTCTCTGACCTGGCTTCTGGAAAGCAATGGTTATATAGTGCGTTGTCATGCCAGTGCTGAACGTTTCTTGCAATCGTTACAGAGTACTGATAAGTCCACTATCTCCTGCGCTATTTTGGATGTGCGCATGCCCGGTATGTCTGGCCTCGAATTACAAGAGCGTCTCATTAGTGAAAATTTACCAATGCCAGTTGCCTTCATCACAGGTCATGGCGATGTCTCTATGGCGGTCTCCACTATGAAACGTGGTGCAGTAGATTTTATTGAAAAGCCATTTAAAGAAAATGATCTCTGCAGCTTAGTCGATCGCATGCTCGCTAAGGCACGCGTGGATTACTCACAAGCAAGTCAGCGCAAGATTACCCAAAGTTTACTTAGCAAGCTGACTGGGCGTGAGCGTCAAGTGTTAGAGCGTATTGTTGCTGGACGCCTGAATAAGCAGATTGCAGATGACCTTGGCATCTCCATTAAAACTGTTGAAGCACACCGCGCCAACATTATGGAAAAGCTGAACGTCAATACAGTTGCCGACCTATTGCGCCTTGCCTTGTCCGACCCACAACCGAATTAATGTATTCATCCTTACTTTAATATTCACCTGTAATGCCTGCTCAATTACTCGACGGAAACGCCCTCTCTAAAAAACTGCGCGCAGAAATTGCTGCCCGTGGTGCGATCGTTACTGCTAAAGGTGTTCGCCCTGGTTTAGCCGTGATCGTTGTGGGTGACAATCCAGCTAGCCAAGTCTATGTCCGCAATAAAGTGAAGGCCTGTGAAGATGTAGGTTTTCATTCTGTATTAGAGCGCTACTCCGCCGAATTAGGCGAAGAAGAATTACTGGCTCGTATTGCTACCTTAAATGCTGACCCTGCGATTCATGGCATCTTGGTGCAACTACCACTACCGGAACAGATTGCCTCTGAGCGTGTACTAGAAGCTATTGCTCCAGAAAAAGATGTGGACGGCTTCCATGTAGCCAATGCTGGCGCTTTAATGGTTGGCCAACCTGCATTCAAACCCTGCACTCCTTATGGTTGCATGAAGATTCTGGAGAGTATTGATTACCCTATTCGGGGGGCACGGGCAGTGATCGTTGGCGCCTCCAATATCGTCGGCAAACCCATGGCGATGTTGTTATTACAAGCCGGTGCAACCGTGACTATTTGTAATAGCAAAACACGGGATTTGGCTCATCACACTAAAGATGCCGACATCCTGGTAGTAGCTACCGGAAAATCCAAAATGGTTTCTGGAGATATGGTCAAAACCGGTGCCGTAGTAATTGACGTTGGCATCAATCGCCTGCCCGATGGGAAGCTTTGCGGCGACGTGGATTTCGATGCGGCCAAATATATCGCCGGCTGGATTACCCCCGTTCCTGGTGGCGTTGGCCCTATGACAATCACCATGCTCTTAATGAACACTTTAGAGGCGGCTGAAAAAGCAGCCAAGCCCTAGATCCATTAAGCTAGAGGGATGAATACATCCCTCTCTGCACCTCTGCCCCCTGCATTACAAAATAATCCGCTCCTGACTTTTGGTCGGGGTATTGCCGCTTACTCTGAAATTAAGCCTGAACACATCACGCCAGCGATTGAGTTTCTACTCAAACATGCTCAAGATGCAGTGGATCTTGCCACTAATCCCAATACACTTGCAACTTGGGATGATCTTGCTGAACCATTAGAGGATGCAACAGAATCCTTAGGAAGATCCTGGAGCGTGATCTCTCACCTCAATAGTGTGGCGGATACTCCTGAGTTAAGAGCCGCCTACGGAGCAATGCTTCCAGACGTGACTGCATTTTTTTCTAGCCTCGGACAGAACTTGGCGCTGTATCAAAAATTTAAAGAGCTCAGCAAAGGTCCTGAGTTTACTAAACTCAATCGCGCGCAAAAGAAAGTGATTGAGAACTCTTTAAGAGACTTTCGGCTTGGTGGCGCCGAACTCAATGATGCCGATAAACCCCGCTTTGCTCAAATCCAAGACGAGCAGGCTATTTTAGGCAAAGCGTTTTCAGATCACGTCTTAGATGCAACCGATGGTTTCGTTCATCTTGTCAGCAATGAATCTGATCTCATCGGTTTACCAGAAGATGTTAAAGCAGCAGCAGCCGATACCGCCCAACAAAAGGGCTTAAAGGGTTGGGCTTTTACCCTGCACTTCCCATCCTATTACCCAATCATGCAGTACTCCGAAAATCGTGAACTACGCCGCCTAATGTATGAAGCTTATGTCACCCGCTCTTCTGAGCTTGGTCCGCAATACGCCACGGGCAATATTGCTTGGGACAATACTCAGAATATGCTTGATCAATTGCGCTTGCGTGATGAAGAAGCGCGCATGCTCGGCTTTGCTAATTTCGCCGCGCTGAGCTTAGCGCCCAAAATGGCTAATACCGTGGATGAAGTAGATCTCTTCTTAACAAACTTTGCCAATAAATCAAAACCGTATGCCCAACGGGATTGGGATGAGCTTTGTGCATTTGCGAAAACTGAACTGGGTCTCATTGATGGTGTTCAGCCTTGGGATACGGCCTTTGCAGCTGAACGCTTGAAACAAGAGCGCTATTCATTTTCTGAAAATGAGCTTAAACAATACTTCCCACTGCCTAAAGTATTGGATGGCTTATTTGGCGTGATTCAAACGCTCTTCGGTGTCAAGATTGAGGCGGCTGACTTACCAACCTGGCATGCAGATGTCCAGTCATTCTCCGTGAAGAATGCCAAAGGCAATATCGTGGCTTATTTCTATCTTGATCCTTATGCACGCTCTGGTAAACGTGGTGGCGCCTGGATGGATGATGCCCGCGGCCGCAGAGAACTACCCAATGGTGAAATTCAAATACCGGTTGCGTATTTAGTGTGCAACTTTGCACCGCCAGTGAAGGTCGATGGCATATTGCGTCAACCCACGATTACCCATGATGATGTGATTACCCTATTCCACGAGAGTGGTCATGGTCTACACCATCTGTTAACTCAAGTGAGCGCTCTAGGCGTCTCAGGAATCAATGGCGTTGAATGGGATGCTGTGGAATTGCCTAGTCAATTTATGGAGAACTTCTGCTGGGAATGGGAAGTCCTGGAGAAAATGACTGCGCATGTTGAAACAGGTAAACCATTGCCCCGTGAATTATTTGAAAAGATTTTAGCTGCCAAGAATTTTCAAAATGGCTTAATGACCTTACGTCAAATTGTGATGTCATTAACCGATTGGCGCTTACATTCTCACTTTGATACAAAGAGTGTGCAGGGACAGGCGGTGCTTGAACTCTCTCGCAAGATTGCCGCTGACTTTAATGTGATTCCACAGCCTGAGATCTCTCGGTGGATTAATACTTTCAGCCATATCTTTGCCGGTGGCTATGCAGCTGGCTACTACAGCTATAAATGGGCTGAGGTTCTATCTGCTGATGCCTACTCCGCTTTTGAAGAGGCGGCCAAACTCACGGGCTCCGTACTGGATCCTAAGACGGGGTCACGTTATCGCGAAGAAATTTTAGAAGTCGGCGGCAGCCGTCCTGCAGCTGAATCCTTCAAAGCCTTTCGCGGACGTGAGCCAAGTATCGATGCCTTATTACGTCATGGTGGTTTAGCTTAATGACAAGGCAAGCACTGGATAAATGAAAAACACCTAAGGGTGGTTTTAAGAGGTAAGCTTATAGGAGCTGAAATTATTACTTTGGACTTAGTTGCGGGCATGCATTTTCTAATGGCTTACCTGCAATGCGGTCCTTCACCCAAGCAAGATACATTGGCGCTGAAACACCGGGAGTTGTAAAGTGAGATTGCTCGCCGGGTAACTGGTTTCTTCCTACATTTGCACCCATGGCGCACATCTGCTTTTGATAGAGCTCATGCATGATAGGTGGAACAGCGGTATCTTTTGTGCCCCAATAAATCACCACTGGTGCTACCGGCTTCACGGGCTTCACACTTCCATCAATAAATGCTTTTATCCATGCCAAGGAGTTACTAGCCGTAGGCTTCAAGAGGGACTTGTATTGATCTCCATAAGCAAAGTTGAAGGTATCAGCCATCACATGAACACATTTATTGCTGGCCAACCGATTAACTACTTTTGCACCTTCATCAGTCAAAATATCTGTTAATTTCAGATTAGGATTGGCGGCTTGGGCACCCCACAAGCCCATTACATAATGCGCAAATAAAAACACATTCGGAATATTGGCCTGAGTAAATTCATTCATCAGCTTATTAGCACTCGACTCATCAGCCGGCAATTTTGGAAGCATTGCTGCTATATCATCTGGCGCCAATGCAACAAACCCAAGGTATTGCAAATTATCTGCAGCAGTACCCTTCAGAGCCTGATAGTCCGGCAGACTTGCAGCCGCAATTGTTGCTCCACCGCCTTGTGACCAGCCATAAATAATCGTCTTCTTACCAGCGCCAACTTCTTTCATAGAGCTAGCCGCTCTTGCAGAGTTGATGGCATCTCTACCATTAGTTCCAGCAACAGCATACTGGTGTTTACCGCCACCACCTTGACCTTGATAGTCGGTAGCAACTATGACGTAGCCTTCTTTAATAAATTCCTCTACGTTTGGAATACCATAATCAGTCCATGAGTTCCCATCCATTAAGAAATACTCGTTCAAGGGAGAGGCGGGATTGGTAATTTGTGATGGGCCACAATTTTGAGCTGACCCTGTTGTGCCGTGAGCCCACGCCAAGATCGGCCTTCCCTCTTTGGGAGCTTGACCAATAGGGGCTACTATCAAACCCGTTGCGATCGTCTTACGTTCTGCAATATCAGAGGAAATATAGGCAAACCTCCAAGCCTGCGCACCCTTCACCGATGTTTTGATCTTTTCCTTCTTCAGGATTTGTCCCAGCTTGCCCTGAGGACTCATTTTGATCACTTCCTCATAAAACGGGGGAACTGGAGGATCGGCGTATACGGTTAAAGAAAGTAATCCCAACAAGGTAGCAAGGACTAAAGAGGTGATTGATGTTTTCATAAATACCTTATCACTACATTTTTTTATTAATAGGATGAATGCCTGTAACTATACTAAAACCTTCGCTTGATTAAGCTAAGTCTTCTTGACCTCTGGATCTGAATCAATCCAAGCTGGATGCTTGTCCATCACAGCATTAAATAAGTCTGATTGAGTGTGATCGTGTAACCATTTTTTAGTATTGGGAAATGGCATTTCCTCAAAGCTTTTTGGGTTGACCATAGAAAACTGTCTGATAAACGGAAAAATAGCTATATCCACCCAAGTCATTCGGTTGCCTAACAAGTATTGATCTGACTGTAGTGCATCCTCCATAGGTTTTAACATTAAGTCTAATGCTTCACTAAGAACTTCTCCTTGATCAAGCTCAGGATATCGATTCGGATATTTATATTGGTCCAATCGTTTTTTAAAGGGGCCATCATTTTTCTCAATCCAAGATTGCGCAGCCTGCTCATCCACAGTCTTCCAGCCATCTGGATCTGACTGATCCAAGGCCCATCGCATGATATCCAAGCTTTGATCAATCACTAAGTCATCCACACAAAAAACGGGTACGGTAGCTTTAGGCGATAACAGTAGCATTGATTTGGGCTTATCTCTTAAAACAATCTCTCTGTGCTCAAACTGAATGCCAGAGTATTTCAAGGCCATACGTGCCCTCATAGCATAAGGACATCGTCGATAAGAATACAAAATAGGCATCATGGGTTCATCACCATTCAACTTGCTTTGGATACGATGAATTCAGCTCTTACGCTTTTTTGATCTCAGCAATCACTGGGGCATGGTCTGAAGGCTGCTCCCAGGTTCTAGGCTCTTTATCAACGACGCTGGCACTACACTTTTCTTTGAGACCATCGCTTAGCAAAATATGATCGATACGCATGCCAGCATTTCTTCTAAAGCCCATCATGCGATAGTCCCACCAACTGAATGTTTTAGGTGCTTGTTCAAACATTCTGAAGGAGTCGCTCATGCCAAGCTTCAAGAGCTCCTGAAAAGCATTACGCTCTGGAGGGGACACCAGATTTTGCCCTTCCCATGCTTTAGGGTCATGCACATCTTCATCTGCTGGAGCGATATTGAAGTCACCTAAGAGAGCCAAACGCGTATTCTGTTGCAGCTCCTGAGTAAGCCAGGTCTGTAATGAGTGCAGCCAACTCAATTTGTAGGCAAACTTATCGCTATCTGGCGACTGTCCGTTTGGAAAGTAAGCTGAGACCAGTCTGATTGGCTGCATTCCTGCAAATGGAATGGTTGCAGCTAAGATGCGCTGTTGCTCATCTTCGTAATTGGGAATATTTCTGGTGGGCTTTAAAAATGTAGTGACTGCATCAGAAGCAATCGAGGCCAAAGCAGCCTTGCGCACAATAATGGCAACACCGTTGTAAGTCTTTTGACCCGCAACGAGACTCAGATAGCCCGCTGCCGCTAGCTCTTGATGGGGATACTTATCATCCGTGAGTTTGAGCTCTTGCAAACACAAGCCATCTATCGGCTGTTTCTTTTTTTCCTGATCTTGTAACCAACGAAGTACGTGTGGCAGGCGAACTTTTAAGGAATTCACATTCCACGCCGCAATTCGGATTGAATCAGTCATCTATCCCCAGTTCCTGCAATTTTCTGGTAATGGTATTACGTCCAATGCCCAGACGCTGTGCGGCTTCAACCCGACGACCCCGCGTGACCTCCAAGGCAGCCATCAACACCGCTTTCTCAAAACGTGAGCATAGTGCATCGTAAACCTCTTTATCACCATCCTGTAGCATTTTGACCGCCAAGCGACCAAGAGCACTCTCCCAATCACCAGAACTAGATTTAGCTGTTGCAGGACTGCTTGGCGACGATTCACCATGCAAGACCAGAGGCTGCTCGCTAGCCTGGGCAACAATATCTGCAGGAAGATCACCTACACCAATGACGCTGGCTGGGGTCATCACAGTTAACCAGTGACAGAGATTCTCAAGCTGACGCACATTGCCTGGAAAAGGCATCGCACTCATTTCTTTCAGAACTTCATCTGACAGTTTTTTAGGCTCGACTCCTAAAGACTTTGCACAAGTGAGCATGAAGTGTCTTGCCAAAATCGGAATATCTTCACTACGCTCACGTAAGGATGGCATACGCAAACGAATGACATTAAGACGATGCATCAAATCTTCGCGAAAGAATCCTGCGGCAACTCGCTGCTCAAGATTCTGATGGGTAGATGCAATGATGCGAACATTCGCTTTAATCGGATCTTGGCCACCGAGGCGATAGAAATGACCATCGGTCAAAACACGCAAGAGTCTGGTTTGTAAGTCGAATGGTAGATCTCCAATCTCGCCTAAGAACAATGTGCCACCGTCTGCTTGCTCGAAGCGGCCCCGACGCAAGGTCTGCGCCCCTGGGAAAGCGCCACGCTCATGACCAAATAACTCTGATTCAAGCAGGTCTTTTGGAACAGCAGAAGTACTTAAGGATATAAAAGGACCTTTTGCTCTAGGGCTGTGCTTATGCAAAGCGTGGGCTACCAGCTCTTTACCTGCACCAGACTCACCGGTGATTAAGACCGTTGCATGGGATTGCGCCAAACGACCAATCGCACGGAAGATCTCTTGCATTGCAGGTGCTTGACCAATAATCTCGGTGGATTCTTGTCTCCAAGCGCCAAGTTCCTTGTTGCCTGACTCACTGCGAATGCCCTGCTCTACTGCACGATGAATCAGCTCGACTGCTTTCTCGATATCAAACGGTTTGGTGAGATATTCAAATGCACCGCCTTGGAATGAAGATACCGCAGAATCTAAGTCCGAATAAGCCGTCATGATAATGACGGGCAAGTTGGGATGACTCGCTTTGACATGTTGCAATAAATCCAAGCCATTACCGCGCGGCATGCGAATGTCAGAAATCAACACCTGTGGGGTCTCTTTCTCTAGGGCATTGAGCACATCATTTGGGTTAGAGAAGCTCTTATGCGGAATGTTCTCTCGCGCTAAGGCTTTTTCTAAAACCCAACGAATTGATTGGTCATCGTCGACGATCCAAATTGGTTTCATGATGTTTTCTCCTGCCTACGGTATGGAATTTGAATATGAAAATCGGTACGTCCAGGGCGACTTTCGCAAGCGATAAAGCCCCGGTGTTGTTGAACAAAGGTTTGCGCTAAAGTTAAACCTAAACCACTACCCCCTTCTCGCCCAGAAACTAATGGGAAGAAGATGCGTTCAATAATTTCTTCTGGAATACCAGGGCCGTTATCAATCACGTGCAGATCCATCGCTAACTTATAGCGTTGCTTCGCAATCGTGACGGAACGAGCGACCCGGGTTTTTAATTCGATTTGTGCAACACCCTGGGTAATTTCTTCAGAAAGGGCTTGGGCTGCGTTGTGCACAATATTAAGTACTGCCTGAATCAATTGCTCACGATCCCCCATAACATCAGGCAAGCTAGTGTCATAGTTACGAATAATCCTTAAGCCCTTAGGGAACTCTGCCAACACCAAGCTCCGCACTCGCTCCAGTGCTTCGTGGACATTAAAGGCCTCCATAACATGAGCCTTACGGTGCGGTGCTAAAAGACGATCTACTAAAGTTTGTAGACGATCAGACTCTTTGATAATGACCTGCGTGTATTCATGCAAACCTTTTTCAGACAACTCAAACTCCAAGAGCTGAGCTGCCCCACGAATACCACCTAATGGGTTTTTAATCTCATGTGCCAAATTGCGCATGAGCTGTTTATTAGCTTCGACTTGCTGCGTCACACGCTCATCGCGTTCACTACGCAACTGTTGATCAATGGGGAACCATTCCATCATGATCAAAACGGGATCTTCTAAGGCCGCGATTACCACGTGAGCTGGAATAGAATCTTGGTGAATACTTCCTGGCAAGGAATGCAAGACCATCTCTTGGCGTTGAGCCGATACATGGCCGAGCTTCACTTCGGTAATCATGCTATTCAGAGCCGCGTTATCACCAAATAAGTCGAACACAGATTGACCCTCAAGTGATTTACGCGAGAGTTCCAAAGCTGACTCGGCAGCCGGATTCACATAAACCAATTGTTGGTTCTCCGCCTCAAAAACCACGATGGCATTGGGCATCTGATCGAGCAATGTCGGAAAAAAAGGAGCAGCCGAAGCTGCTCCCTTGAACGAATTGCGCAACAAACCTGCGCTCAAGTTCTTTCCTTCGCTTACAGGGAGTAATACATATCAAATTCGATTGGATGGGTAGTCATACGGAAACGTGTGACATCTTCCATCTTCAAATTGATATAGGCATCAATCATAGACTCTGTAAATACACCACCGCGGGTCAAGAACTCATGATCTTTTTCGAGCGCTGCCAAAGCTTCTTCCAAGCTTGCGCAAACGGTTGGGATCTTTGCATCTTCTTCTGGTGGCAAGTCATACAAGTTCTTGTCAGCAGCTTCACCTGGGTGAATCTTATTCTGGACGCCGTCTAAACCAGCCATCAACAAGGCTGAGAATGCCAAGTATGGGTTTGCCAATGGATCTGGGAAACGGGTTTCGATACGACGACCCTTAGGACTTGGAACGTGTGGAATACGAATAGAAGCAGAACGGTTGCGTGCTGAGTATGCCAACTTTACGGGGGCTTCAAAGCCTGGAACCAAACGCTTGTATGAGTTTGTACCTGGGTTGGTAATAGCGTTCAATGCTTTAGCGTGCTTAATGATGCCGCCGATGTAGTAGAGGGCAAACTCTGACAAACCTGCGTAACCATTACCAGCAAACAAGTTTTCGCCATTCTTCCAAACAGATTGGTGCACGTGCATACCAGAACCGTTATCGCCAACTACTGGCTTAGGCATGAAGGTTGCAGTCTTGCCATATGCATGCGCAACATTTTGTACTACATACTTTTGCCAGATAGTCCAGTCAGCACGTTGAGTCAATGTGCTGAACTTAGTACCCAATTCGTTTTGACCTTGACCAGCAACTTCATGGTGGTGAACTTCAACCGGTATGCCCAATGATTCGAGAATCAAACACATTTCAGAACGCATATCTTGGAATGTATCTACTGGAGCAACTGGGAAGTAGCCGCCTTTTTTACCTGGACGGTGACCAGTGTTACCACCTTCAACTTCAAGGCCTGATGACCATGGCGCTTCTTCAGAATCAATCTTCACGAAGCAGCCCTGCATGTCAGCACCCCAACGCACGCCATCAAAAATAAAGAACTCTGGCTCTGGGCCAAAGTAAGCTGCATCACCCAAACCAGAGCTCTTCAAATAGGCTTCAGCACGCTTTGCAATAGAACGTGGATCACGGTCATAGCCTTTACCATCTGATGGCTCGATCACATCACATGTGATTACCAAGGTAGGCTCTTCATAGAATGGGTCGATATAGCAAGCAGTTGGATCTGGCATCAACAACATATCAGAAGCTTCAATACCCTTCCAACCAGCGATAGAGGAGCCGTCAAATGCATGACCACTCTCAAATTTATCTTCGTTAAAAGCAGAGATAGGAACACTCGTATGTTGCTCTTTACCCTTTGTATCTACAAAGCGGAAATCAACGAAAGTACATTCTTTCTCTTTAACTAACTTCATCACATCAGCGACGGTCTTCGTCATGCAAATCTCCTCTATAAACAAAACTCGGAATTCAAACCTAAGGCATACACCCTTGTTCATTCCAGGCATCTACATGCCTATTGGATGTATCTAATTTACTGAAGCAAACAACAGGGAATCTTCATTATTGCACTAATTAAGTGCTTGATTAGCTCTTTGATCGACTCTAAAAAGGATATGTGCACTACTTTAGTGCAAAATTGACCTAAGAAATTTCATGAATCTCATAGCCAAGCTCTTGGGTGCCCGCTCTTAGGGCAATCCACGCATTTTCCAATAGATTGGCATTGCCCTTGATACCCAATTCAATATGCCGCTGGGCATAAACACCACCCTTAGTAGCATCACCCACAGACGGCAGGCTAAAGACCTTCACGCCTGGGAAGTTAGCTTCTATACGTTCCATCAGCGGGGTTAAGGTGGACTCAATGCCTTTAGGCACAATGAAACTTTGTTCTGCCCAGTTTTCTTGATGAAAGAGATCATGGTAATGGGTATCCAGACACCAAGCCATCATGGGAGCGGCCATCACCGGAAAGCCCGGAACAAAATGATGTTCCCGAATCCGAAAGCCAGGGATCTGGTTATAGGGATTCGGGATGATGTCACTACCCAGTGGAAACTCACCCATCTTGAAGCGGTGTTGATTTTCCGGAGTATTCAAATCGGCTTTGATTGGATCACCTTCTGCCATCGACTGAATGCGACCAGCAATGAGCTCTTGCGCCTTCGGATGCAATGCGGTTTTTGTACCTAGTGCTAACGCAGCACATTGGCGCGTATGATCGTCTGGAGTCGCACCAATACCGCCCGTACTAAACACCACATCGCCGCTGGCAAAACTTTGCTTGAGGGTTGCTGTAATTTGCTCTGGATCATCGGCAACATACTTTGCCCACGAAAGACTCAAGCCCCGTTCATTGAGGAGTTCAATGAGCTTACTCATGTGCTTATCTTGACGACGACCTGACAAGATCTCGTCGCCGATCACGATTAAGCCAAATCGTCTTGTGACCCCCTCTGTCGAGGCATCCACTGCTACTGTTTTGATGACATCATCCATGGTATGGAAGTTCCGAATCTACTAAGCGGGTTTCTACTGTTAATGATTTTTCTAACTCTTCTTGTCTCAGCGTTTGCAGCGCATCTAATAGAAAATGGCTAAACCATAAAGCAGCAAACACAAAAATGAGAGAGTACACCCAAAGGGCTACAAAACTCACTACTGGAAACAATACCAAGGCTAACGCAGAAGTAGCCCAGAAGAATGTGGGTACAGCGCCGAGCATGCCCGAGATCACACCCATAGTGAGTAATGACCATCGATATTTTTCTATTAGAAGATCGCGCTCTTCGGTGCTGGCATGCTTAGCTAAGACATCATATGACATGAGGCGCATTGTCAACCAACCCCATAAGAGCGGTGGTAACACAGCTACGAGCGGAGGAACCCACCACACTGGCAAGGTCAGCATCACTAACACTAAACAGATCAGCGCAGACCATAAGGTATACATCAAGCTACCAAAGAGTCCGCCGCCACGCTTTGCTTCCAAACCATGATACGCAGATTGTCGAGCTACGATCCTAACAATTGCTGGCACGGTTGAGAAGGCGATAAACACTAAGAGGCTGATCGTGATCAGAGGAATGATCAACATAACAAAAAATAGTGGCGCGATCCAAGCTCTGGCATTTTCAAAGCCAGCCCAAATCAGACCTTCTTGGATCCAGCTCGTGAAGATCGAAGTCGTGAGGAAAATACTCAATGCTTCCAGCGCTGGGGTCCAAGCAAGCCAAATGAGACTACCCCATACAACAGAAACAATCAGAAATGGTCTCAGACTGAGCCACAGCATGCGTGGATGCATCGTTCCCACCAGTGCAAGTCCAAACGATTTAAATACTTGCTGCAATCCAACCATAAAACTCCTATGACATACCTTGGGTATGTTTACTTTGGCAATAACTCTCTAAATGCGTTTACCAAACCCTGCCACTGCTGAGTAATAACATTTTGAGAAACCGTTAAGTTTCGCACGCCTGTGGGATAAACCGTCTTAGGAAAAATCGCCGTCCTAAATAACATATCCCACCAGGGAAAAAGAATGCCAAAGTTACAGCCGCCCAGTACTCCAGGCTTACCAATGGCCTCATGACCATAGCCCACGGCATGATGCATGCGGTGATACATCGGTGAAATCAAGAGATAGCGCGCAGGTCCTAAGTGAATCTTGATATTGGCATGCTGCCAACTTTGAATAAATTGGCTCAGGGCCACGAGTGCAATAAATTGACCAGGAGATACTCCAAACAAGAGTGCAAAAAATGCCATAAATACTGCACGCATGATGTCGTCTAACAGATGATTACGATTATCAGACCAAGCCGTCATTACTGTTTGACTGTGATGCAAGGCATGCAACTGCCACCACCAGTTAAACGAGTGGGCTGCACGATGGTAAAGATAATCGACAAAGTCAAGCAAGATCAGATAAAGCAGAAAGCTCACCACTGGTATCGAGGTAACTCCAGGCCACCAAGACTCTACATTGAAACGATCAAACCGAAAATCGTGCAAGATCGAATCGACCTCAAAGAAAAATCCAGATAAGGCAATGAAGATCAAGCCATGAAAAATCCCCAGCCGATGAAACAAGGTGTAGAAAATATCCGCCTTGTTTGAAATAGCAAAGCGATCTTGCGCTTCTGCAGGATGAAAGCGTTCCCAAGTGCGGAGCACAACCATGATAAGAAAGATTTGAATACAGCCAAACAGAAACCAATCCATGCCATCAAATACATCCTCGGCCCACGACATCAGATCAAATTGATACAACAATGGCCCTACCAGGGTCGAAAAAATCCACTCTTGTAGACTGCCATAGGCGTTTGAGATTGCAGAGGTGATAAAGTTTAAATCCATGCTTTATTTTGACTGATCTGCAGATTTTTTGTGCGCCGCAGGCAATAGACCAAAACAAAAGCCGCGTTGCTTGAGATTGATGATCAATTGCTCTAGCACTGCGGGTACCCAGGGGTCTTTTCTGGACCAAATACCAAGGTGCGCCATAGTGATGTCGCCATCTTGAATATCACGACTCGCCTTCTGCAAGAGTCCAGCGTTAGGGTACTTATCAGAAGAAAGCTCATCCCCCAAGAAACCAGCGGGGGCCCAGCCAATGTGTTGATAGCCACACATCTCCCCCATCCGAATCAAAGTTGGTGAGGTTTTACCTCCAGGAGCACGCCAGATTTTTTGCAATGGTTGATTCGTCATCTCTTGGAAGCGTTGATCTACTCTGCGAATTTCCTTGCACATCGCGGCTTCGTTATAAAGCACCGTCATGCCAGCTTTAGGTCCAAATTGTGGCTTTTCAAAAACCTCACCTTTGGGGCCGTCTTTGACAAAATATAGATGGTCGTATGTGTGACTACCAAAATGATGACCTTCTTTGGCCAGTTCTTGCCAGAAGGGTTTCCAGGCATCGTCTAATGCAAAATCACCACGATAGGCTTTTTCATTCGCCAGAAAAAAAGTGGCTTTGATATTTTGACGCTTCAAAATCTCATCAACCTGATGCGCAACTGACATATTGCCAGTATCAAATGTTAAATAGACTGTCTTGTTGCAACTGGATGTCTGTGCGCTAGAGCCGAATGAAAAACAGCCGAGCAAGAGCGCGGCTGTTAGATAAACGATGCGGTAAACGATGTGATTACGTTTCATCAAAGAACTCCCCTTACTCCCATGGAGCCCTAGGGTAGAAAAATACACCGTGAGGAGATCTTCCCACTGGGATGACGCTCACCAACTTCATCGTGGGTATATCAATTACCCCCGCTTTTTTTGCAAAACGGAAAGTCACCCACAGGCTTTTGCCGTCAGGAGTAATTTCCATATCATCTGGACCAGACGGAAGACCAGTAATATCACTCTCCTTCTCGAGAGTTTGCATATTGATCAAGCTGATCGTAGAAGCAATGCGGTTGCTTACAAAGATATACTTTTTATCCCCTAAAGGACGGAAGTTATGTGCGCCCTTGCCGGTATAGATTCGCTTAACTTCCTTACGAGCTTTCCAGTCAATCACTTGTACGAAATCTTCGCCGGTAATACCAACTAATAGATATTGGTCGCCAGGTGTCATCCACAAACCTGCAGGCACTTTGCCAGTAGGCATCACCCACAATACATTTTGAGTTTCAAGATCAATCGCTGCCAGTTCATTAGAGTCTTGCAATGTGATGAAGGCAATTTTGCTATCCGCAGTAAATGCAATATGACTCGGAGTCTTTCCCAACTTTACGGTCTTGGATAATTTCAGATCAGCGCCATTTGCTGCATATATATCAACACGATCTAAGCGATTGCCATTAGCTAAAAACCATTTGTGGTTTGGGGAGTAGCCAATTTGGTATGGGTCAATAATATTGGGCATACGCCCAGTGATTTCACCGCTTATAGGATTCATCAACACGACATCGTTACCTGCGGCATTGGCAACCAATAAAGTTTTTTGATCAGGCGTCATCATCAAGTGATGCGGCTCTTTGCCAATATAGGTGGTTTTAATAACACGGCGACTTGGCATATCTATCAAGCTCACCGTAGCTTCACCTGAATTAAGAACCACTGCTAGTTTAGGTTGTGCCGGTAATGCTGGCACCACTCCAGTTGCGGACATTTCAGCGAATGCTGGATAGGGTATTGAAGCAAAGGCAACTGAAACGGCAATAGTGCGAAAAGCTCTAATCTTGATAAATTTGTGCATAAACCACATTGTAAGCAATGGAGAGAGTCAAAAGACCCCTAATAAGCAGTGGAATTGATCTAGCGCAAGCTCGCCAAAACTTTTTCTAAGCGCTTTAGGGACATGGGGGTCGGTGTTTTGAGCTCCTGGGCATATAAGGCCACCCTGAGCTCCTCTAATTGCCAACGAAAATCAGCTAAAGCCTGATCTTCACTCATAGCATATGCAGCTGTACCTTTACTCCCCTGAAGGAGTTTTTGCCATGGTCTTGCCACTGATTCCCAGTCTTTTTGACATTGAGCATCCCTAGAGGGATTGGCACGCATCTTATCAATGCGCATTGCAATCGCTTTTAAATATCGTGGCAAATGGACTAATTGCGCATAGGGAATGTCAGCTACAAATTTGGGAAAGATGAGAGCCTGTACTTGCAACTGAATATCAGCATAAGCACTGGATGATGCTGCTTTGGTTTGGGCCATCTTCTTTTGCAAATCTGCATAAGCTTGCAAAGCAGCCAAAGCATGACGAGAAATCTCTTGGGCAATTAGTGCCAGTCTGGGTTTACCTGCTTGCATTCGGTCGGCAAACTGTTCAGCATTATTTGGCAGAGGCTCAGTCATGAACGCGCGCTCAATCGCCAGATTAAGTATCTGATCGATCAAACCTTCAACTGATCCAACATTGATAAACAGCAATCCGAGCTCGCGAATACCGGGCAACTGTTTTTGCAATGCTTTCAGCGTATCTTTATTGCCCAGGGCAAATAGACGACGTAATCCTTGTATATGTTGCTTTCGAGCCTCCAGCAAATCATCGAATACCTCGAGATCGCAGTATTCGCCACGATCAATCAGCGCCGGATATCCAAATAAAGTTTTATTGCCTTTTTGAATCTCTAAGGTTTCAGGCAACTCTCCAAACTCCCAGCTTCGATAGCCACTCTGCTCGACCTTCCTAGCTCCATCTGGTTGAATGCTTGCTTTAGACTTAGCGCTGGCTTGGGACAACGGCTCAATCCCCAGTTCTGCTTGAGCTACTTCCTGAGCAACTGCCTGAAAGGCATCGCGGGCAGTCTGTCCATATTCTGATCGTAAGCGCGCTAAGTTACGCTCTACTTCTAACTGACGTCCATGCTCATCAATTAAACGAAAGTTCATCGATGAATGTAGCGGCAAGGCCTCGGGTCTGAAATCAGTTCTTTTAATTTCTAGACCACGCTCTTTGCGAATGTCATCGATGAGTTGATCGAGAAAATCACCCACTCCAAATTGCTGTGCCTCAAGCTTTCGCTCTAAATACGATTTTGCATAGTCTGGTAATGGCACACAATGACGCCGAATTTTTTGTGGCAAGGTTTTTAGTAAGAGCAGAATTTTATCCTCACACATACCGGGCACTAACCATTCACAACGACGACCATCCACTTGGTTGAGTTGTGCCAAGGGAACTACTAAGGTCACTCCATCTTTGGGGCTACCGGGCTCAAAGTGATAAGTTAAATTGAGCTCTGCTCCACCGACCTTCATTACTTTGGGATAGCGATCTACGGTAATCCCTGCCGCTTCATGGCGCATGAGGTCAGCCTTTTCTAAACGAAGCTGTGTATCGAGGTCAGGAATCTTTTTGAGACAGGCCCTGAGATCTTCTCGATTGCAAATACCTTTAGGAATACGGGATTCATAAAAAGCAAAGAGCAAATCGTCATCTACCAAAACATCGGGGCGACGTGAGCGGTGCTCAAGCGCTTCGATTTCTTTAATCAGGCGCCGGTTATGCCAAAAAAACCCAAACGTACCAGGATATTTTTTCTTAGCGTCTGCTTCGGTCTCGCGTTGCAGTGCTGATGTATCCATGCGCCCAAACATTTCTTCTTGGACAAGCGCTTGGAGAATAAATAATTCACGGGCTTCTGCAAAATTATGTGGCTCATAGCGTACCCGGCGTCCGTGATAGATCGGCAAGCCATACAAGGTGCCACGCTCAAATGCTAGTACCTCACCCTGGCGGTTATCCCAAAAGGGGTCGCTCAAGGATTTAATGAGTCGATGAGCCGCTACTTTTTCTACCCATTGCGGCTCTATCTTGGCAATGGTGCGAGCATACATGCGAGTGGTCTCTTGCAACTCACCAGCCAAGATCCAAGCACCAGCTTTTTTACCAATGGTCGAACCAGGCCAAATAAAGGGACGAATACCTCTAGCCCCAACGTAACCGCCTGTCTTGCTATTACGGTCTTGTGATTTTTCATCCTCCTCTTTTTTGGCCACATAGCCTAATAAGCCAGTAAGTAAAGAGAGGTGAACTTGTTCATAGGTTGCAGCGAGGCTATTGTCTTTCCAGCCCTTTTCGCCGAGCATGGTATGCAACTGACCATGAACATCACGCCATTCACGCAAGCGACGAGGCGATAGAAATTTACTGCGACACAGATTTTCTAACTGTCGATTGCTATGTTTATGCTGTAAGGCGTCCTGATACCAATCCCAGAGTTTCACAAAACTCAAAAACTCAGAGCGTTCATCCGCAAATTGCAAGTGCGCCTGATCTGCTGCAGCCCCTTGGTCCATAGGACGTTCACGTGGATCTTGCGTAGCCAAGGCAGAGGCAATGATGGTGACTTCTCTCAACGCATTCTGCTCTTTAGCAGCCAAGAGCATTCTGCCAATACGAGGATCTAGCGGCAAATCAGCTAACTGTTTACCAATCTGCGTTAGCTTAAAACTATGATTGACATCCTTACCATCGCCAACTTGAGCATCATCAAACTCTATTGCGCCGAGCTCATCTAGAAGTTGTACGCCATCAGCAATCGCTCTACCCAATGGCTTATCAATGAATGGAAAGTGTTGAATTTTGGATAAGCGTAGTGAGCTCATCCGCAGCAATACTGCAGCTAGTGAACTGCGTAAAATTTCAGGATCAGTAAATTTGGGACGACTTTGATAATCCTGCTCGCTATAGAGGCGTACACAGATACCATCCGATACACGGCCACAACGCCCCGCTCTCTGATTAGCCGCCGCTTGTGAAATAGGCTCAATCTGCAACTGCTCTACTTTATTGCGATAGGAATAACGCTTCACTCTTGCTAAACCACTATCAATCACGTAACGAATATTAGGAACAGTCAGAGAAGTCTCAGCAACGTTGGTTGTCAAAATAATGCGACGACCGTTTCCAGGGCTAAAGACTCTCTCTTGCTCGGCCACAGATTGACGTGCAAACAAGCTCAGCACTTCTGGATGAAAGCGTTGCTGCAAGACATGGTCTTTACGCAGTGTTTCAGCACAATCTCGTATCTCACGCTCGCCTGGCAAAAAAACTAAAACGTCTCCTGCGCCTGCAGCACCCTCTCGCCAGACCTTGGTAATTTCTTCGGCGACTGCATCTGGAATTTCTTTTGCTGTCTTGGATTCTTTCTTGCCATCAGGTTTTGAATCTGGTTCGAGCGGTGAATATCTTTGCTCTACCGGAAACAACCTGCCGCTCACCTCAATCACCGGTGCAACTTTGCCATTGATGGCAAAGTGCTCAGAAAATCGCTGGGCATCAATCGTGGCTGAGGTAATGATGAGTTTGAGATCGGGCCGCTTGGGCAATAACTGCCTTAAATAGCCTAATAAGAAATCAATATTCAAGCTACGTTCATGTGCCTCATCGATGATGAGCGTGTCATAAGCTTTGAGTTGTGGGTCGCGCTGCGTCTCGGCCAACAAGATGCCATCTGTCATCAGCTTAATGGAAGCGGTGTTGCTGGTCTTATCAGCAAAGCGCACTTGGTAACCCACATCTTGACCAATGGGCGAAGCAAGCTCTTGGGCGATCCGCTTGGCAGTAGCGGTGGCAGCAATCCGTCGTGGCTGGGTATGGCCAATGAGTTTGCCACCGTTGATCGTGCCACGCCCTAGGTCTAAGCAGATCTTTGGTAGCTGGGTGGTCTTGCCTGAGCCCGTCTCGCCGCACACAATGACCACCTGATGGCTTTGCAAGGCATCCTTGATGATCTGACGTTGACCAGAGACCGGCAATTCTTCCGGGAAGCGGATCTCGAGCTTGCGTCCGGTGTTGGAAGCAGGCACAGGCTTGGAGCTGGGTTTGGGTTTTTGTTGGTTTATAGGCTCTTGCACCCTATAATTTTCTCACTATGCCGACAAATGCACCAAACCAGGCCTCAACCGCCGAAGAATCTACCTCCAACTTCCCCTTCGTAGGGTGGTTGCGCGATGTTGCACCCTACATTCACAGCTTCCGCGAAAAGACCTTTGTGATCGCCTTCGCTGGCGAGCTTGTTCAAGAAATTGGTCTTGAGAATCTCATCGAAGATATTGCGATGTTGCATGCCATGGGTATGCGAATCGTTTTGGTTCACGGCATTCGCCCACAAATTGAAGAGCAGCTCATGCTGCGCAAGATTAAGAGTAAGTTTGGCAAGAGCGCGATGAATAGCTACCGAATTACTGATGCTGCTGCTCTAGAGTGCGTGAAAGAAGCTGCCGGAGAATTGCGTCTCGATATTGAAGCGGCATTTAGCCGTGGTTTACCAAACACTCCGATGGCAGGCTCTCGTATCTCAGTTATCTCTGGTAACTTTATTACCGCGATGCCAGTGGGCGTTGTCGAAGGGGTTGATTACATCCATACCGGCTTAGTGCGTAAAGTGGATTCCACTTCAATTAAGTTATCACTCGATAGCAACAAGATTGTGTTGCTCTCTCCGTTAGGCTTCTCACCTACAGGTCAAGCCTTTAACTTAGCTTATGAAGATGTGGCAGCTTCTACTGCTGCAGCGCTCAAAGCGGATAAGTTGATTTTCTTAAGTCCATATGAAGGTCTACACGATGCTGAAGGTGATCTGATTACAGAACTCTCCTTGCCTCAGTTGCAAGACTATATGGTAGAGAACAAAAATCTCGACGTTGGCATGAAGAGTTTGCTCAATATCTCTGGTAGAGCGATTCGTGCTGGGGTAAGTCGGGTTCACTTCTTGCCCTGCAACCAGGATGGCGCCTTATTGGAAGAGCTCTTTACCCACGACGGTATTGGTATGATGCTGGCCTCTTCTGATATTGAGAATTTACGCGAAGCCAATCAAGATGACGTCGGTGGTATCTTGCAACTCACTATGCCGCTAGAAGAAGAAGGGATCTTGGCTGCCCGCGGTCAAGACGTGATTGAGCGTGACATTCAGCGCTTCTCAGTGATTGAGCATGACCGCGTACTCTTCGGCTGTGCTGCCCTGTTCCCATTCCCCAATGGTGTTGGTGAATTAGCCTGTCTTGCAGTAGATCCTGATGTGCAAGGCTCTGGTGATGGCGAGCGTTTGCTAAAACGGGTTGAGATGCGCGCTAAACAAGAGGGTATTAAAAAATTATTTGTTCTGACGACGAGAACAGAGCATTGGTTTCTGAAACGGGGCTTTAAAAGGGCCACAGTGGATGACCTGCCAGAAGAAAGAAAACAAATTTATAACTGGGACCGTAAGTCCATGGTTTTAACTAAAGATCTATAAGAACAAAGAGATATATAAGAAAGGCACTACAGATGGCACGGATGGTTGAATGCATCAAACTCAATAAAGAGGCAGAAGGCTTGGATTTCGCTCCACTTCCTGGTGACTTAGGCAAAAAGATTTGGAATCAAGTTTCTAAAGAAGCTTGGGCTGCTTGGTTAAAGCATCAAACTATGCTCATTAATGAAAATCGCCTCAATATGGCAGATCCACGTGCACGCCAGTACCTTTTAAAGCAAGTAGAAAAATACTTCTTTGAAGGTGGTGCAGATATGGCACAAGGCTATGTACCGCCTACCGAATAAGTATTGCAATACAGCAAAAATAAATTTCTATAAATACAGTTTCTGTTGTTGACACAGTAAAAGTACAGGCATAGGATGTAATCGTAGTGAGGCAGATATAGTGTCTTGCTACATTGGCGAAAGCCACTTCAAAATGAGCGCATCTATGCGCTCATAGGCTAAGGAACTAAATACCTTCCGAGTGCCTGCGCCATGCAAACCATGGCAAACAACCCGATGGGGATGCCCCGTCGGGTTTTTTTATTTCCTCTTTACGGATTAGAGTGCGATGCGGCTAACACCAGACGCGTTGCTGACCAGCAAGACATTGGCTTTCTCTTTAGCAAATAAGCCGACCGTAATCACGCCAGCAATTTGATTAATCTGAGACTCCATAGTGATGGGATCAGCAATGTGCAAACCAGCGACATCCAAAATCCAAGCGCTGTTATCGGTCACAAAGGGCTCGCTTGGAGTTTGATTGAGGTCAGAGCGAGTATGTTTAGCTAAGCGCAAAGTCACCTTGCCGCCAAGCTTTTCCAGCTCTCTACTGACAATACCTTTGGCTAGCGGAATGATTTCGACTGGGAGAGCAAAATTACCAAGTACCGGAACCTGTTTAGAAGAGTCGCAAATGCAAATAAATTGCTTTGCCATGGAGGCAATAATTTTTTCGCGAGTCAGCGCACCGCCCCCACCTTTAATCATATGGCCAGCAGGATCAATTTCATCGGCACCATCGACATAGGCTGGCAGACTGAGTACATCATTAGGGTCGAGTACCTTAAAACCATGCTTTAGCAATCGCTCCGTCGTAGCATTGGAGCTAGAAACAGTTCCGGAAAAATGATCCTTATGGGGAGCTAAGGCATCAATAAAGCAATTAGCGGTCGAACCTGTTCCTACACCCAAGATTTGTCCAGCGGGTAGCTTTAGTACCTCGTCTCGAGCAGCTTCGCCCACCATTTGCTTGAGTTGATCCTGATTCATATATCCACCAAACACCTTTACTGGAACTGAGTAATTAATCCATCTATCATATGATATTCACAAGAAATCTACTAAAGCAGACCCCTTAAATAGAGCCATCCAGCCATGAATAGCGCCTCTTCCGCTCCTAGCCAACTCGAGCAACTCAAAAAATTCACTACTGTCGTCGCCGATACGGGCGATTTTGAGCGTATGCAAGTGTTTCAACCTCAAGATGCCACTACTAACCCCTCCCTCATTCTGAAGGCAGCCCAGAAAAGTAATTACCAGTCTTTGGTGAGTGCGGTGAAGGCAGCTCACCCAAGCTTAAGCGTTACTGATTTGGTGGATAACATCTTGGTTGCCTTTGGCTTGGAGATTTTAAAAATTGTGCCTGGTCGTGTCTCAACCGAAGTGGATGCGCGTTTATCGTTTGATACCAAGGCCACAGTTGCTAAAGCAAAACACTTAATTGCCCTATATGAATCTCAGGGCATTGATCGCAAGCGCATTCTGATCAAGCTCGCTGGAACTTGGGAGGGTATTGATGCTGCTAAACAATTAGAGGCAGATGGCATTCATTGCAATATGACTCTACTCTTCTCGCTGATTCAGGCGGCGGCCTGTGGCGCAGCCAATGCAAAACTGATTTCACCGTTTGTTGGTCGCATTACGGATTGGCATAAGGCAAAACTCGGAAGCAATTGGAGTGATGCCCACAATGGTGGTGCCAATGATCCCGGTGTGACTTCAGTAAAGCGGATTTTTCATTATTACAAGTACTTTGGTATTCCAACCGAGATTATGGGTGCTAGCTTTCGCAATACCAGTCAAATCCTGGAGCTTGCCGGCTGCGATCTTTTAACGATTAGCCCCGAGTTATTGGCTGAGTTGAGTGCAGGTACTGCCACAGTAAGCAAGAAATTAGATGGTGCCAATGCTCACGCTATATTAAGTGCTGAGAATATAACGCCACTTAAACTAGATGAATCTAGCTTTAGGCTGCAATTGAATAATGATGCGATGGCAACAGAAAAACTTGCAGAAGGTATACGCAATTTCTGTATCGATACTGAAAAGCTGGAAGCACTGCTAGCAAAATAATTCGCTAGCAGTAGCTTTGCTTATGTTTAATTTACTTCTTAGCCGTATTGATGCCGACCAAGGTATAAGCCCCGCAATAACCAAAGATCCCTGTTAGCAAGGGGATGATTCCAATCCAAGCCCACGGGCCAGTGATACCAAAACCTGCTAAACCCATGAGGGTGACGCCAACAGTCATACGCAAAACACGGTCAGTGTGACCAATATTACATTTCATATAAGCCCCTTTACTATTGAAAAACAACTACTTGGCAGCTTTATTATTTAATTTGGCAAGGCGCTGTCTTAATGCCTCATACAAGCATACGCCACTTGCTACTGAAACATTCAAACTGGAGACCACACCCTGCATTGGGATACGGACGAGCTCATCGCAGGTTTCTTTTGTAAGACGGCGCATGCCCTCACCTTCAGCACCCATCACGATAGCAATAGAGCCAGTAAGGTCGATGTCATAGATCGACTTTTGAGCTTCATCATCCGTACCAATCAACCAAACGCCCGCTTCCTGCATCTCTTTCATGCTGCGAACCAGGTTGGTGACAGTAATCACTGGCATGACTTCAGAGGCACCGCTTGATACCTTGCTCACGGTAGCATTTATCGAAGCCGAACGATCTTTCGGAATGACTACCGCATCTACCCCTGCACCATCAGTAACACGTAAACAGGCGCCAAAGTTATGGGGATCTGTCACGCCATCGAGCACTAAAAACAATGGTTTAGCTTGGGTGCCCTCGACATCTTCAATCACTTCGGTAATGGTACGCGCTATGGTCATTTTTTCAGCTAAAGCAACCACACCCTGATGACGGTCGTGGCCAGTCAACTTTTGAAGACGCTCAGCATCTGCTGCATGCAATCGTTCGCCCAAAATCTCTTCAGCTTGCTTCAGAAAATCTCCCATGCGTCGGTCGCGACGACTAGGATCGAAGTACACCGACTTTAGGCTATCGGGGTCAACACGCAAACGCGCTTGCACCGCATGAAATCCTACTAATATTTGTTTCATCTCTGTGCTTGTTCTTTATATGCTGATTATTTACGTCTGGCCTTGGTATTACGTACTGGCGGTTTTGTGCCTGCAGGCTTGCCGACTGATCTACCGGGTTTACTTGCCTTACCGTTTTTACGACTCGCTTTACTTTTGGACTGCGTTGCGCCCAAGGTACCAGCGGATTTTGCAGCATTAACGTTGATCCCACTGGGCTTTTGAGGCGCTTTATGAGCAGGTCTACTCTTATTAGGTGCCGCCTTTTTATTAGGCCGACCAGTATCAGCAGCCAATAATAATTGACGGCGATTAGAAGATCCACCACTTTCAGCACCGGAGCTCTTAACGAGACTGAATTCAATCTTGCGAGCATCTAAGTCAACACGGCTCACCAATACATGTAAACGATCACCTAAGCGATAACGAATGCCAGTCCGTTCACCACGCAATTCTTGACGGGCTTCATCGTATTGAAAGTAATCGCCACCCAGTTCAGTAACGTGAACCATACCTTCAACGAAAAGATTCTCCAGCTGAATAAATAATCCAAAGTTAGCAACCCCCGTTACGGTACCTGCATACTCTTGACCAAGATGATCCCGCATGTAATAACACTTGAGCCATGCCTCGACGTCACGCGAGGCTTCATCAGCGCGGCGCTCATTAGAGGAGCAGTGAACCCCTAGCTGACCCCAAATTGGTAATGCTGCGTTAGCCCCTTTTGGCGCTCTAGCGCCTCTCGCTGCAATATCTTTCGCATCGCTTTGGGATTTTTTGGCATTGACTGCATTCTCTCTTCCCTTACCCTTACGCGGTAAGGTCAAATTGAGTGGTACTTTTGGAGGCAAAACAGGCGTGTATGGCTTCTTCTGCAAAATTGACTTTATGACTCGATGGGTCAATAAGTCTGGATAGCGACGAATCGGGCTGGTGAAGTGCGAGTAGGCTGGATATGCCAAACCAAAGTGGCCTTCATTATCTGGTTGATACATCGCTTGCTGCATTGATCGCAATACAACTGACTGCAGCATATTGGCATCAGGTCGATCTTTAATCTCCCGCATCAGCTTTGCGTAATCACGAGGTTTTGGTTTTTCACCGCCATCCAAAGATAGCCCTGAGGTTCTTAGTACCTGACGCAAGGTCATCAACTTCTCTTCAGAAGGCTCGCCGTGAACACGGTATAAGCTGAGATGTTTATTTTTATCAATGAAGTCTGCGGCACACACGTTGGCAGTCAACATACACTCTTCGATTAATCGATGAGCATCATTACGCAGACGCGGCTCGATTCGCAAAATCTTACCAAGTTCATTGCTAATGATTTGCGTTTCCGTAGTTTCAAATTCGATTGCGCCACGCTTCTCACGGGCCGACAACAGAATCTTAAATAAAGAGTAGAGATTGCTTAAGAGCGGACGGAACTGGGTAAAGCGCGCTGCTTCCGGACCTTTGCTATTAGACAGAATTTCCCAAACAATATCATAGGTAAAACGTTGCGCAGAATGCATGACTGCTGGGTAAAACTGGTAGGCCAATACAATGCCATTGTTATCCACCACCGAGTCACACACCATACAGAGGCGATCAACATTGGGGTTAAGTGAGCAAAGACCATTCGAGATCTTCTCTGGCAACATCGGAATGACCCGTCTTGGAAAGTACACAGAGGTTGCCCGCAGCAAGCCTTCGTCATCCAAGGGATGTCCCGGTTTAACGTAATGCGAAACGTCAGCAATCGCGACGATGAGACGCCAAGCTTTAGTCTTGCCGTACATTACTGGCTCGCAATAAACAGCATCATCAAAGTCTCTGGCATCAGCACCATCAATGGTGACCAATGGCACATCACGTAAATCGACGCGACCTTCTAAATCTTCTTGCTGAACTGCATCAGGTAATGCAGCGGCTTCTTTCATGGCAGCGGCGGAGAACTCATGGGGTACGCCGTACTTACGCACCGCAATTTCGATTTCCATACCAGGATCATCAATCTCACCCAAGACCTCAACAACCCGCCCTACTGCCTGACGATAGCTATCTGGATAATCAATAATTTCAACACTAACGACTTGGCCTAACTTGGCCTGTCCTTGACCCTTGGGTGGAATCAAAATGTCATGACCGATACGCTTATCTTCAGGCGCAACAATCAAAACACCATTTTCATTTAAGAGGCGGCCGATTACGACCTTATTGGCATGCAGAACGACTTCAACAATCTGTCCTTCAGGGCGACCACGACGATCCGTTCCCAATACTCTGACATTGACTCTATCGCCGTGCATGACACGGGACATCTCTCTTTCGGAGAGGAAAATATCTTCACCACCATCATCGGGAATAACAAATCCGAATCCATCTCGATGCCCTTGAACTGCCCCTAAACGATCAGCCTCGCGGGGCACCAAGTCTTTTGCTTTGCGCATTTAATTCCTTCGGCAATACATGCCCTATCTATATATCTACTGATATCTATTTTTGTTATGAATAAGGCTACTGTATCAAACCATCAAGTCTGAAGGGAAAAAGCCAAAATGGGGTTGAAATAGCCCAAAAACACCCATCCCTCTATAATAGAGGCATGCCCAGGTGGCGAAATTGGTAGACGCACCAGCTTCAGGTGCTGGCGATCGTAAGGTTGTGGGGGTTCGAGTCCCTTCCTGGGCACCAAACACTCCTACTAGTCCTGATAACTCCTATATGGGGACGAATCAGCCTAAATTCAATAGCACTTAGATTCCCATGTTTCTATGGAGAATCTTCCCCTTCATTTCTTCCCAAAGACTTTCAAAATCGTCTGTTTTTTCCTCGGAGAGTTTTACAGGATCGTAAAGCTGGCCAAAGACAATGGATTTCCTTTTCACTAGGGTCTTCTCAAACTCTGTCAAACCAATGGGCTTATCTTCCATGTCGCGGGTGAGTTCTGCAGAGCAAACAATCGCTTCTTCATCATCCTTATCCACTACGGCAAATTCGATGAATTGCTGGGTCTTATCTACGATGACTAAGGTACCGCGAGCATAAGTCACTGCATCATGTTGCTGGACGATATAGGCCAGGAATTGATCTTCCTCTGCTCTTTCCATTTGTAGGTCGTCGATGAAGAATAGATATTGATCACCATCGCTATTGACTAAGGTAAAGACTTTAGGCGTAACGCCATGACCTAAAACTAGGTTGCGGTAATAAGTGGAGACTTCTACTGCCAGGTTTTCTGAAAAGAGGTGCATGACAAATTCATTAAAGTTTTTAAGTCGAGGTTTTTAAATTAAGCCAAGTTCTTTTTTAAGAATGCCATGGTTCTTTCCCAAGCTAAGTTTGCTGCAGCCTCGTTATATTGCAATGGTGGCATACCGCGACTATCTGCCTTTGGATTAGCAAAGGCATGCTTAGCATCGTAGCGATAGAACTCATGCTGGATATTCGCCTCAGTTAACTTTGTATCTAGTTGATCAACGCCCGAGATGACAAAGAAATCATCATGGCTAGCCCAGTGCGCCATCATTGGCTTTGTGATCGCTTTGGCATCTACATATTCCAGCGGAGGGTAGCCATACCAGACCACCGTGCCATCAAGCTCAGGAACATGACAGGCGGATAGTACGGTTAATGCACCGCCCATACAAAATCCAGTGACTGCTACTTTTTTGCTACCAGTAGCCTTGAGATACTGAACGGCGCCACGAATATCTTGACCCGCTGCATCACCAAAGTTCAGATCTCCCATGAGGTGCTCTGCTTCTTTAGCTTCTAGAGCGAGTTTGCCGCGATATAAATCAGGCACTAGTGCACGATACCCTGACTTAGCCAAGCGATCGGCTACAGCCTTCACCTCACTATCAAGCCCCCACCACTCCTGAATAACGACCACCCCTGGAGCATGAGATTGATCTGCAGGCTCTGCCAAGTATCCATTGACTGATTGCCCATCGGGTCTTTTGTATTCGATCATGTGTGCTCCTTTATTTATTACTGACTATTGAATTCATTAGGCGTTCTTCGTTTTGGTATCCGAATGAATATATCCTACCAGCCAGAACGTGAGCAAGCCACAGGCTACCGCCCCATATCCAACCAGGTTGTAGTGCTCCATCTTACCGTCAGCCGTGATAGTTACCACTACCCCAGCCAGTACCGAGGCAATGCCTGAGGCAAGCATTTGAACTGAACCTACCAGGCTCATAAAAGTTCCCCGAATCTTGGGCTCGACTAACTGACTCACCATTGCCATGGCTGGAATCATGCGCCCAGAGATGAGAATAAAGAAAGATGTGGAATTAATTAACACCACCCATAAAGGGACGGGGACTAAATTGGTCGTCACGATCAGCGGTATCAAACTGACTATTGCTAGGATTCTGAATACGCGTACTTTGCCATACTGATCTGCCATATGACCAATCAAGCGGGAGCTCATTAAGGTTGCCACCCCACCGCATAAATAGATCAGAGAAATATAGGACTCAGCCACACCCACATTGGCAGTGAGATATAGAGCGATATACGGAATCACTGAGAATCCCGTCAACATGATTAGGCCCATGAACACAAAAGCACGCAAGTGGTGATGGGCAATCAAGATGTCATAGATTTGTCTAAAACGACTTCCCTCATGAACATGATGAAGATGCCCAGAAATCTTGGGAATATTACGATAACCAATATACAAAACGAGAGTGGCAATCAAACCAATAAACATAAATGGCGCACGCCAACCTAAAGAGTCGATGTGATTGGCTAAAAATAAACTCAAGGGAACGCCGGCAACGGTCGAGACCGAAAATGCTGCCATCACCGTACCCAAGGCTTTACCACGACGTTCAAACGGAATAGAGTCAGCCACGATAGTTTGAACAAGTGAACCCAAGATCCCACCGAAGGCCCCTGCACATGCACGTGCAATAAATAGTAAATGGTAGTTCGGTGCAAAACCACAGGCTATTGTTGCAATGATGAAGCAAATATATAAACGTAGGAGTAACTGCCGTCTCTCAAAGCGGTCGACATAGTAAGTTGCAAATATTCCCGCAATTGCTGCCGCAAAAGTATAGGAAGATAACAATAAGCCAAACTGATGAGTATTGATTGAAAACACTTTAATGAACTGAGGCCCTAAAGGCATCATGATCATAAAATCCAAGATATGCGTGAACTGAATTCCGGCTAATGCAAAGAGAAAAAAGTGCTCTCGCTTAGGGGATTCAAAAAGATTAGATGGCTGGTTCAAGGTCTGCTTTACACGCGCTGGTCAATATGCCATTATCCCCCTTGAATCCTAATTCTGCCGACCCCTTACCTACTAGATCATGACTACATTTGCCGAACCAGTTCTACAAACAGCCGTACTAGGCATCCCCGTGATACCGCTTATCACGGATGTTTTCTTTGGAGTCTTGGGCCTGATTGCGATTCTGGTCTTTCATGGTAGCTGCATTAATCACATCATCATGCGCTTTGATAGAAGGACCGAAAAGAATCAAAGTCAGGGACAATATAACCGAGTGTTTATACACTTTTATGCCTCATTTATTTTGATTGCCTGCGTGCACATTTGTGAAATTGTGATTTGGTCTGTTTACTTGATTGCACTCAATCTGATTCCGAATGGAATCGAGGCTTTGATATTTGCAGGTAGTTGCTATACCACCGTAGGATTTGCCGCAGATTCCTTACCTGCAGGCTGGAAAAGCTTGGCTTTCTTTATTGCATTTTCCGGTCTCTTTTCAATCGCCTGGACCACCTCGGTCATGATCGGAATGACTGAAGCCTACAAAAAAGCCTGGGGACAAAAGTACAGCTGGAGTCGCATTAAATCTTCTTGATGTAATACCCATATACACAACGATTGCCACCTCTAGATGGGTTATGAGTATCGAAAATCACGCCATTAATCACAGTCGTGAGGTGCTTGGAGACCTTAACGATCAAAGTGCCTAATGGAAGCTCTTCGGGCCTGAGGTGAACCTGGCACCCTGCTCCTACTCTCATGGTGGGAACCCACTCAAAGCCATGACTCAAAATGTAATCATGAAACACATTGCGATGATTACCGTTCCGCGGCGATGAACCCCTGCGGACAAGATGTCTTGATAGCTTATTATCTCGCTCGTTAGCATATCGCTCATTAGCGTCACCCAGATCTTGATAGACTTGTAGATAAGGAAGATTCGCTGCAATCGCAATCGATCTGACAACGCAGTCGCCAGCGCTACCTTTAAAGCCAGCTTCACCTCTGCCACCATCATGATATTGAAATGGAAAGACTTTGCTTGAGCGTTTTAAGTGAGAGAAAGGATTTAAGAAACTAAACATACTTATTTATGCAATTGGTAAATAAAAAATGGACTTGCCTTGCGACAAATCCATTTCTTTTTACGGGCAAATGCGAATTACTTCGCCTGCGCCTGCTTCACTTTCAAACGCCATGCATGCAAGAGTGGCTCAGTGTAGCCATTAGGCTGCTCTAGACCTTTGAAGATCAAATCACTAGCAGCTTTAAAGGCATAAGAGTCTTTGTAGTTTGGCATCATTGGCCTGTACAAAGGGTCGCCTGCATTTTGCATATCAACAATGCTAGCCATGCGTTGCATTGCTTCCTGTACCTCAGCCTTAGTGACATATTTGTGTAGCAACCAATTGGCAATGTGCTGACTAGAAATACGCAAAGTTGCGCGATCTTCCATTAAGCCTACGTTATAAATATCAGGCACCTTAGAGCAACCTACACCTTGGTCAATCCAGCGCACTACATAACCTAAGATACCTTGGCAATTATTATTGAGGGCTTCGCGAATCTCCTCTTTAGTCCAATCAGGATAGAGTGCAATTGGCACAGTCAAGAGATCGTCAGTTAAAGCCTCATACTCAGCTGCAGTATCTTCTTTCTCCATCTCTTCTTGAATCTTGGCCACATTAACTTGGTGATAATGCATGGCATGCAAAGTGGCAGCAGTAGGTGATGGTACCCAAGCGGTATTCGCTCCGGCTAGAGGATGCGCCCCTTTTTGCTCTACCATCTCCTTCATCAGATCTGGCGCAGGCCACATACCCTTACCAATCTGTGCACGGCCACGTAGACCGCAATCCAAGCCTGCCAATACGTTACGGCGCTCATACGCTCCGAACCATTTGGCAATCTTCATTCTGCCTTTGCGAACCATGGCACCACCATACATACCGGTATGCATTTCATCACCGGTACGATCTAAGAACCCAGTATTAATAAACGCAACGCGAGCACCAGCTGCAGCAATAGCAGCTTTAATATTGACGCTCATACGGCGCTCTTCATCCATGATGCCTAATTTGACAGTGTTCTCGGGTAAACCCAGTAATTTCTCAACACGGCCGAAGAGCTCGCTAGCAAACGCCACTTCTTCTGCGCTGTGCATTTTTGGCTTCACAATGTAGACAGAGCCCTTGCGTGTATTGCCAATGGCCTGAGTTGCTGGGCGATTGATGTCATACAAAGCAATTAATACGGTGACTACGGCATCTAAGATACCTTCGTAGATTTCCTTACCTTCGCTAGTAATGATGGCTGGGTTAGTCATCAAGTGACCAACGTTGCGAAGGAATAAGAGTGAGCGGCCATGCAGCGTCACAATGCCATCTTTTGCATTGGTTGCGCCTATACCTGCTTTATATTGACGATCTGGGTTCAGTTTACGGGTAAATGTTTTACCACCCTTACTGACTTCTTCAACCAAGGTGCCTTTGAGAATACCCAACCAGTTCTCGTAAGCAAGTACTTTGTCATCGCCATCAACTACGGCTACTGAGTCTTCTAAGTCCAAAATGGTTGAGAGTGCTGCCTCGAGCACCACATCATTGACTCCGGCTGGATCAGCAGCACCAATAGTTTTAGTCCTATCGATTTCAATATCAATATGAATGCCATGATTGCGCAACAAGATGGATGATGGTGCAGAAGCATCGCCCTGATAGCCCACGAACTGTTTTTCATCAACCAAGCTAGTAGCGCTACCGTCTTTTAATTTAACGGACAGTTTTTTATCTACAACGCTATAGGCCACTACATCGCGATATAAAGCCCCAGCCAAAGGAGCGGATTCATCTAAAAACTGACGAGCAAAGGCAACAACCTTTGCACCTCGAATCGGGTTGTAAGCGCCATCCTTAGTGGCACCTTCTGCTTCAGAGATCACGTCTGTGCCATATAAAGCATCATACAAAGATCCCCAACGGGCATTAGCAGCATTCAAGGCATAGCGCGCATTGAGAACTGGAACAACAAGCTGAGGGCCAGCTTGGAGAGCTAGCTCATCATCCACATTCTGAGTGGTAGCCTTAATCGTGGCAGGAACATCCTCGATATAACCAATTTCTTTTAAATATTTGCGATACGCAGGCATATCTTTAATTGGGCCTGGATTGGCTTTGTGCCATTTATCTAGATCAAGCTGTAAACGATCGCGCTTTGCCAGTAAAGCTTCATTTTTTGGAGTTAAGTCTGTAACGATTTCATCGAAACCCTTCCAAAAATCAGCACTCTTAATGCCAGTTCCAGGAAGTACTTTGTCTTCAATAAATCGATACAAGGGGGTTGCTACTTGAAGGTCATTACAGGTAGTACGCGCAGTCATGTGATTCATTTCTTATGCAAAAGTTAAAAATTGGGTTTACTTAGTTTCTTACTTCGTTTTTTACTTCATTTCTCACTTCCTTACTGAATCAAATATTTTCCATCAATCCTGAAAGGGATGTTGGAGAAGAATGGTTTCATCACGCTCTGGTCCTGTAGAAACCATTGCGATTGGCTTACCAGCCACTTCTTCAATACGGCGCAGGAAATTTTGCGCCTCTACAGGTAGCTTATCCCACTCGCGAATCCCAAAAGTGGTGCCTTTCCAGCCTGGGAAATCTTCATAGATTGGCTCACATCGAGCTACTGACTCTGCGCCCCGCGGCAATACATCTAACTTCTTGCCATCGAGCTTGTAGCCCACGCACAAGCGAATGGTTTCGAGGCCATCGAGCACATCCAACTTGGTAATGCACAGGCCTGACAAACCATTGATCTGAATCGAGCGCTTCAAAGCAGCAGCATCTAACCAGCCAGTGCGACGGGGACGACCGGTAACAGAACCAAATTCCTTACCAACTTCAGCAAGACGAATACCAATAGGATCTTGTCTTGCTGGATTGTCATGATCATAGAGCTCGCTTGGGAATGGGCCCGCACCAACACGCGTGCAATAGGCTTTCGTAATACCCAAGATGTATTGCAGTGAATCAGGGCCAACACCAGAACCCGCCGCGGCATTGCCCGCTACGCAATTACTAGAAGTCACGTATGGATAAGTGCCGTGATCGATATCGAGTAAGGTACCTTGTGCACCTTCAAACAAGAGGTTTTGACCGGCTTGCTCGGCAGCATATAAAGCGCTAGAGACATCGACTACCATTGGCTTGATGCGCTCTGCATAAGACATCGCTTCAGCAAGTGTCTTCTCATAGTTGACAGGCTCAGCACCGTAATAGTTGGTAAGCATGAAGTTGTGATACTCCAAGTTCTCACGCAATTGCGCTGCAAACTTTTCTGGATAGAACAAATCTTGGACGCGCAAAGCACGACGTGCCACTTTATCCTCATAAGCTGGGCCAATACCACGCCCGGTTGTACCGATCTTGGCTTCCCCACGCTTTTTCTCACGCGCATGATCAATTGCTACGTGGTACGGGAGAATCAAAGTGGTGGCTTCGGAGATTTTTAGACGGGATTGGATATCTAAACCGGCATCTTCAAGCTCGCCAATTTCTTTAAAGAGCGCCTCTGGTGACAGCACCACACCATTACCAATGTAACAGATCACCTCTTTATGCATGATTCCAGAAGGAATCAAACGCAAAATCGTTTTCTTACCACCAATGATTAAGGTATGACCAGCATTGTGACCACCCTGAAAGCGCACGACTGCTCGAGCGTGATCAGTTAACCAATCAACTACCTTACCTTTGCCTTCATCACCCCACTGGGTGCCAATGACAACGACGTTACGACCTTTTGCTTGCTGCTTTGAAGACATATTGAAATCCAAAAAGATAATGACAAATTAGGTTAAGTGATTACTTGATTAATCAATTGATTGCTACTGACTTTAGTTCTTCTTTACTTCCCAAGAGTTACCCTGCTTCACCAATGCTCGATCACATTCATATTCAGCTGCCTCAACGGATTCACCGGCAAGAACCTGAATCACTACTTCACCACGATTGCGCAATTCTGTAATGGCATTTTCTAAGGCCACATCCTGAACCCAAGGTGCAAGGATAGCGAATTTACGAACCTGTAAAGGTGACAAGCTAGCCAATGTGAGTAGATCCAAGGAAAATCCAGTAGCAGGCCGGGAGCGACCAAAGGCCTGACCCACCTGGTCATAGCGCCCGCCTCTAGCTATCGGTTGCGGCAAGCCATCTACATAGGCTGCAAACATCACACCGCTGTGATATTGATAGCCACGCAGATCGGCTAGATCAATGCTGAGCTCTATACCTACATTAGCATTTGCTGCAGAAACTATCCGCTCTAAGTCTGCTAATGCCTGATCGATAGCAGCATGCTTCGGTAGCACCTGCTTTGCCTGAGCTAACACTTCAGCGCACGGACCATTTAATTCCGTCAATGCGAGCAAAGCATCAGCAATCTTGGCAGGTAAACAGGTTGCCCATTGTTGTAAACGAGGGCGATCCTTGGTCTGCAAAAGGCCATATAAAGTTTCAATGGTTTCTTTAGCGAGCTTTTGATCGGCCAAAATACCAGTCAAGATGCCAGCGTGTGACAGATCTAAATACACCTTTTTGAGACCAGCTACTCCCAGGGTCTTGAGTAATAAGGTAATAGCTTCAAAGTCCGCTTCCCAATTGGCGCAGCCATAGATCTCTGCACCTAATTGCAATTGTTCGCGTGATGAGCTACCTACGGGGGTGCGTGCATGCGCAACCGAGCCTGCATAGCAAAGCCGAGTAACACCTGCCCGATTTAATAAGTGCGCATCGATACGCGCGACTTGCGGAGTGATATCCGCACGCAAGCCCAAGGTGCGACCTGATAATTGATCAACCAATTTGAAAGTTTGCAAATTGAGATCAGAACCCGTGCCAGTTAAGAGTGAATCCAAGAACTCCAAAATTGGAGGAGCCACTAGTTCATAGCCATAGGATTGATAAAGATCCAAGATGGCACGACGCAAAGACTCTACCTTGCGAGCCTCAGCTGGCAAAACGTCTGCAATATCTTCAGGAAGTAACCAACGATTCATGATCTGAATGATTCGCTTTCTTATTTTTTATGCAGAAACTTGAAGAACTCACCATTCGGCTCCACCACCATCACATCTTTCTTATCCTTGAAAGAGTTACGGTAGGCCTCCAAGCTCTGATAGAACTGCGCAAACTGTGGATCACGTCCAAATGCTTCGGCATAGAGTGAGGTGGCCTTAGCATCTCCCGCCCCTTTGATCTTTTGAGCATCACGATAGGCTTCAGCCAAAATCGTATCGCGTTGACGCTCTGCATTAGCGCGAATTTTGTCAGACTCTGCTGCACCAGTAGAGCGCAACTCATTGGCTACACGCTTACGCTCAGCCTCCATCCGGCGATAGACTGAATCACTAATCTCAGCCAAGAGGTCAACACGTTTTAAGCGGACATCCACAATTTCTACGCCAATATCAGATGCATCAACCGCGACCTTCTTGCGAATACCTTGCATCACTTCTTCACGCTGATCAGAAATCAATTCACGGACTGTGCGCTTGGTGAACTCTTCATTTAATGCGGATCGCACTAGTTGCGTTAAGCGATCTTGCGCCAGGCGCTCATCACCTTTGAAGCTAATGAAGAATTTACGAGGATCAACAATGCGCCACTTCACATAAGAATCTACGAGCAGATTTTTCTTCTCAGCAGTAATGAAGCGCTCTGCCTCTGGATTATCAATTGTCAAAATACGACGGTCGAAGAAACGCACACTCTCAAATGGACCTGGATACTTCACCTGCAGACCCGGTTTCTCAATCACGCGCACGATCTGACCAAAAGAGAACACAACGGCGAACTTGCGTTGATCCACAACAAAGATACTGGAAGACAGTACATAGACGAGCGCAATAAATGCAACCGCAGCGACGATCAGACGATTAGCATTCATTAACGGCTCTCCCGATCACGACTACGCAAACCATCGCGCTTATCCGCTGACCTATCATTACTAGAGCTTGGGCTTACTACAGGCGCTGCAGTAGTTGGCGCAGGATTATTAAGCCCTGTTGCTCCACCCACTGTGACAGAACCAGTTGGGGTGCTAGAAGAAGTTGTGTTGCCTTGATTAAGAGGAGCGCCAGTAGCTTGTGCGGTCTCTGCGCTGACCTGCGCAACAATCTTATCGAGCGGCAAATACAACAAACTATTACTCTTGGTCGTATCAACCAAAATCTTGGTCACATTGTTATACATTTCGCGCATCGTATCGATATACATGCGATCACGAGTCACTTGTGGCGCCTTAGAATATTCCACCAAGATTTGCTTAAAGCGAGTTGCGTCACCCTCTGCAGTAGCTACTACACGAGCCTTATAGCCCTCTGCCTCTTGAATTAAGCGAGCTGCAGTACCCTTAGCGCGCGGGATGATGTCATTGGCATAAGCCTGGCCTTCACTCTTTAAGCGTTCTTGATCTTGACCAGCCTTCACCGCATCGTCAAATGCAGCTTGCACTTGTTCTGGTGGTTGTACGTTTTGTACCGTAACGCTCGTGACATAAATGCCTGTCTTATAGCTATCTAAAATCTTTTGAATCGAATTAGCAAGATCAATACCAATCTTCTCGCGCCCTTCGTACAAAACAGTATCCATCTTGCTACGAGCGACAATCTCGCGCACGGCTGTTTCAGCAGCTTGGATGACTGCAGCATCAGGATCACGATTGTTAAATAAATAATCAGTTGGGTCTTTTAAGCGGTATTGCACAGCGAAACGCACATCAATAATGTTTTCATCTTCAGTCAACATCGAAGAGTCTTTTTGATTAGTCGCTTTAATCAGTACCGGACGGCCCACTTCAACGGAGCGCACGCCCGAGAGATTGACTGTTTCAGCAGACTGGAGCGGCCATGGGAAATGCCAATTAATACCAGGCTTAGCGGTGTAGTCGTATTTACCAAAACTCAGAACAACTCCCGCCTGACCCTCTTGGATAATGAAAAAACCACTGCACACCCAAAAGAAGAGGAAGATCGCCAGCGCTACTAGCAGACCACTCTTGGAGCTAAAGGGGTTTGTGAAATTAAAGTTTGGTCCAGCAGAACCACCACCGTTACCACCACGCTGTGATGGCGGAGGAATATCGCCACTGTTGGGTTTTTTAGCAGAAGCGGGTGAATTCGTACCTGGCTTTTTCTTACCGCCAAAGATACCGGCAATCTTGTCATTGAAATCGCGCCACAACTCATCCAAATCTGGTGGACCATCTGGCTTGGTTGGCTGCTTATTTGGCTGACCTGTTGGTGGATTTTGATCAGGCTCTACTTTTGGAGCTTGCTCATTGCCCTGCCCTTCTTTGGCATCCTTGGAATCTTTGGATCCGTTGTTGTGGCTATTGCCCCAACCTGGATCATTGACCGAAAAAAGGTCTAAAAATTTACGCATCATTAGAAAAGTAGCTTCGGTTAGGAATCGGATTAAATTCGGATGACTCTGGTCGTTCAGGTAAAGGTGCTAAAAACTCGTCCGGGGCCATTTGGGTCTTAGCACGGTTGTGTTCACTCCTCATTTTATCAGTCATTTGGGAGCATTCCGCCAAGGCTGACCTCATTAAATCAAGGCCTAAGCCTGTTTGGGCTGAGAGGAAAACTTCGCTCGGAAAACCTTGGTTATCCCGCTCTAAAACAGCCCCGCGGGTGAAGGTTTGAGGCATTAAATCGATCTTATTCATCACCTCAATGCGCGGGATGTCGTCAGCCCCGATTTCTTGTAAAACCGCCTCAACTTCCGCTTTTTGCTCCCTGGCAACTGGGCTGCAGGCGTCAATTACATGCAATATCAGGTCGGCATGGATCGTTTCATCCAGAGTAGCCCTAAAGGCCTCGACCAACTGGTGTGGCAAATCGCGGATAAATCCGACGGTATCTGACACCACAATCGAGCCTACCCCCTCTAAATGGACTCTTCTAGAAGTGGTATCTAGGGTGGCAAAGAGCTGATTAGCAGCATAAGTGCCCGCCTTGGTCAACGCATTGAACAACGTTGATTTACCAGCATTGGTATATCCCACCAAGGAAACGGAGAACACATCCTGACGATTGCGCGCCCTTCTTTGGGTTCTTTGCTGACGCTGTAGTTTTTCTAATTCATTTTCAAGGCGCTTGGCTTTGGTCGCCAACATCCGGCGGTCTAACTCCATCTGGGTTTCACCCGGTCCACCGCGGACACCAATACCACCCCGCTGACGTTCTAAATGACTCCAAGCGCGCACGAGGCGAGACATGCGATAACGCACTTGCGCTAATTCGACTTGGGTCTTACCGATGTGGCTTTGCGCGCGTTGACTAAAGATATCCAAAATCAAACCCGTGCGATCCATCACATGACGACCAATATGACGCTCTAAGTTCCGCTGCTGCGTCGGGGATAAAGGATGATTGAAGATAGCTAATTCAGCGTCATGCTCTTCCATCACGCGCTTTAACTCATTCGCCTTTCCAGAGCCAATGAATAAAGCGGGATCGGTTCTACCCTTTCGCGCAATGACGCTCGCTGCGGGAATAGAACCAGCGCTATCAGCCAAGAGGCTGAGTTCAGCCATACTGTCTGCAAAATCTTCGCGTCCGGTATCTACACCAACCAGAACGGCGCGTGCCGCATCTACACCAGTTTTATACAGAGCTAGCTTCTTCTACACGGAAATCAATCGCACGAGCAGGAACGATCGTGGAGATTGCATGTTTGTAAACCATCTGCGTTACGGTATTGCGCAGTAGTACAACGTATTGATCGAATGACTCGATATTGCCTTGCAATTTAATGCCATTCACGAGGTAAATTGAAACAGGAATGTGCTCTTTACGCAGTGCATTTAAAAACGGATCCTGCAGTAATTGGATTTTGCTGGGGTTGTTATTACTCATACTGCTCCTTATTTATTTTTGACTTGCTTTATTTTGGGAGTCTTGCTTTTTGCTGATTATTTTTTACTGAATACCTCTAAAACTGTTATTACCTAGCTATCTATATTGGGCTTAATTACATAGAAATCAAGGCTTGATTACTTCCAAGATGAAAAGCTTATCCCAAACTAGCGCTTTTTGCCCTTTTTACCTTTATCTGCATCGACGTAGGGGTTTTTGGCGGTATTCATCTGAATCCGTAAAGGCGTACCGCGCAGCTTAAAGACATCCCTAAAGCGACCTTCTAGATAGCGTTTATAGCTATCGGTCACGCCACTCAATGATGTTCCATGGATCACAACGATCGGAGGATTCATGCCCCCTTGGTGTGCATAACGCAATTTAGGGCGACCCATACCAACCCGTTTTGGCTGCTGGTGTTCCACTGCCTCTTGCAGAATACGGGTCAAACGTGGGGTTGGCAATTTCGCCATGGCCGCTGCATAAGCAGCATCCACATCTTTAAAGAGCTCTTTTAAGCCAGTCCCTTTTTTCGCAGAAATCGGATGGACGTTAGCAAAGTCTAGAAAGCGCAACTTTTGCGCAATCTCTAAACGGGCACGTTCTTTGACGTATGAATCGATGCCATCCCACTTGTTGACGGCAACTACCAGTGCACGCCCTGCTTCCACAATAAATCCTGCGATATGCGCGTCTTGTTCAGAAATATCTTGCTGAGCATCGAGCATCAGAATTACTACATTGCAATCAGCAATTGCTTGTAAGGTTTTAACCACAGAGAACTTCTCAATCGCTTCAAAGACTTTTCCACGGCGACGCAAGCCTGCTGTATCCACCAAGATATACGGCTTGCCATTCCGCTCAAACGGAACTTCAATCGCATCACGGGTGGTTCCTGGCATATCGAATGCAATGACGCGCTCCTCACCGATCAATTTATTGATCAAGGTCGACTTACCCACATTAGGACGACCTACTACTGCAATCTTCATCGGACGATTTGGATCGCTCGCTAATTCTGCTTCGTCTGGCTCGGGGATGCCTAATGAATCAAGTGCATCGTCAATCAGGCCACGAACACCATCCCCATGTGCAGAAGAGATCGGGAACGGCTCACCCAAACCAAGCTCATGAAAATCTGCAGTGACAACCCCTGCTTGCATACCTTCGGTTTTATTGACCGCCAGAATGATGGGTCTACCAGTCTTACGTAAGAAGTCGGCAATCACGCGGTCTTGTGGCGCCATACCCAAGCGGCCATCTACCAAGAAAATCACAATGTCAGATTCAGCGACCGCTTGTTTCGTTTGCTTGGCCATCTCGGCAACAATGCCGGTCTTTGCAACCGGCTCAAAACCACCGGTATCCACGCAAATAAATGCACGCTCACCAATACGGCCTTTGCCATAGTGACGATCTCTCGTTAAACCAGAAAAGTCTGCAACTAAGGCATCACGTGAACGCGTTAAGCGATTAAAAAGTGTCGACTTCCCAACATTGGGGCGACCGACAATAGTGATGACTGGATTCATTTTGGACTGTACGCTGCAATTTTTCCACCCTGAGATTGAATCAAGATGAGGCCACCCACGGCAATAGGGGCGGCTGAGATTGGACTACTATCGTGACGAATACGTGCGACCATCTCGCCATTCGCCTGAGAAAATGCATGCACATAACCTTGCGCGTCACCCATGAGTAATACTCTACCCACTGCTAAAGGCTCACCGACATCACGGAAAGTCAGCTGCGTGTTTTCCCAAGCCTGAGTACCGTCCTTAGTGACAAAAGCAGTGACATACGATTTTTCATTGGCAGAGAAGACTAATTCAGTACCTTGAGCAGTACCGGTGTAGCTCGAGTAATCCTTAAACCACAAGAGATTGCCAGTGCGGGCTTGACCACAACCAATGCGGCCTTGGTAGGAGACAGCGCAAATAATATCGCCTTGCATGCTCGGCTTGGCAGTCACATCATTCAAACGCTCGATCTCAGAAAAGCCTTTTGGAAAGGACACTGGGGTCTCCCAAACTAAACCGCCGTTAACCATTGCAATCATGCCAAAGCGTCCACCAGCAAAACCGGTCACGATCACTTCATTATTGATTGGCAACATGCCATAGCCAACACGCAAGGACAATGCTGATTGTTGGCGTTGATAGATCCACTTACGCACGCCAGTTTGGGTATCCAAACCAATAAAGCGGTTGTCCAGCGCACGAATGACTACCACGCCACCGGCAACTACCGGCTCACTCAATACTTCGCTACCGACATTGACATTCCATAAAGGCTTACCGCTATCGTCATAGGCATACACATTACCCTTAATACTCACAGCAACGGTAACGCGGCCATCTGAACCAGGGCCAATCGCCAAACGTTCAGGAACCGAAGCTTCCCAGACTTTATTGCCGGTTGCCAAATCAATTTTGGCTAGGTTGCCACGATGTGAGGCTGCATAGACTGCATCACCCGCTACGACCGGATGAAAGTTAAAGGTTTCTGATGAACCAACGCTCGTAGACCAAACCGGCTGCAAATCGAATTGGTTGGTAACTGACACCAGTTCTGCAGGCTTGCGCGCACGAGAACTACCTGAGCATGCAACCAAAGCGGTGGCAACCACCCCAATCAGCAGGGCGCTGCTAATGAGTTTTACTGCACGCTTCACTGAAACCTTCATTGCGACCATCACTGAGCAACTCCTCCAACAGCATCTAACTTCACCTTCAGGAGGCGACGCGCCTCTTCAGGAAATTCTTTTGCTTGATCTAATGCTTTCCAAGCGTCTTGATAACTGGCTTTTGCTTCCGCATTTTTCTTCTGCGCCAAATACCAATCACCCCGTCGCTCAAGCCATAGGGCTTCAAAACCAGCTACCGGCTTATCTTTGAGTATTTGATCGGCTTCAGCAAAATCCTTTTCACTACCTTGTTCAATCAATTGCGATACCAAACGCAACTTAGCTAAAGCGAGATAGCCATCATTAGAAGCATTCTTAGCAGCCCAGCGTAAATAATCTAGTGCTTTAGTATTGTCACCAGCATCCGCTGCGATGCGCGCCGCAATTAAACTCGACATCGGTGCATAAGGGGTGCGAGCATAGTCTTTTTGCAAATCATCCGCAGCACGCAAGGTTTGATCTTTATCGCCCTTAGCAATTGCGCCCACCATGGTCTCGTATAACTTCGAAGCTTCGAGAGCCTGACTATTACGCCACCACTGATATCCGCTATAGGCGGCATAAGCAAATAAAGCCGCAGTCACCACACCCGTTATCAGGTTGCGATACTTTTGCCAAAATGCTTTGAGTTGGTCTAACTGTTCTTGTTCTTCTAGATCTAAAGGCATGTCAATCCGAGCTGATTTCGTGGTTAATTTCGTTCTTCATTTCTTGATGAATGTAATGACTACTAAGCCATTCTATTCGGAGGCGCCTACCAGAGCGTCAATTACTGCTTCCAGTACACCTTCTAGGGGAATAGACTGCTGTTCACCTGTGCCCCGTAAGTCTTTGAGTTGAGCCTCATTTTTGGCTAATTCATCAGGGCCGATAATGACGGCAAAGGCAGCACCACTGGCGTCAGCCTTCTTCATTTGAGACTTAAAGCTGGCAGACTGACCATCTGGAGGACAGAAAAGGATAGTGTCAATACCAGCGCTCCGTAAACGCTCGGCAATGATCATGGCGGTAGTTAAAGTCTCGCCACCTTGATGCAAAACAAAGACATCGCATTGGGCTTGGGCTTCAGGCAAGGAGCCAGACACCTTCATCAATTCCAGAACACGCTCCATACCCATAGCCCATCCACAAGCTGGCGCTGCTTTACCACCCATGCGCTCGATCAAAGGATCATAACGACCACCACCCGCAATCGTACCCTGCGCGCCTAACTCATCGGTAATCCACTCAAATACGGTGAGGTTGTAGTAATCCAAGCCACGTACTAGACGCGGATTAATCTTGCAAGGGATATTGTTCGCCTTAATTAAGGCTTGCACTGCATTGAAATGCGCCAACGATGCCTCACCCAAGAAATCCAATAACTTGGGGGCACCTTCAATCAAGGCTTGCATCTCTGGATTTTTAGAATCCAAAATACGCAAAGGGTTGGTGAGTAAACGACGCTGTGAATCTTCATCTAACTGAGATTGATTTTTCTCAAAGTAAGTCACTAAGGCGGCACGATGCTCAGCGCGCTCATTGGCTTGACCTAAGGAGTTGATCTCCAGGCGAACACCCTTCAGACCTAACTCATCCCACAGACGTTGACCCATAAGAATGATTTCAGCATCGATATCGGGACCAGCAAAGCCCAGCGCCTCAATCCCAAACTGGTGGAACTGACGATAGCGACCACGCTGTGGACGCTCATGACGGAACATCGGGCCGGTATACCAAAGACGCTTAGGTCCTTCGTAGAGCAAATTATTTTCAATTACCGAGCGCACAAGTGCAGCAGTTCCTTCAGGACGCAAAGTGAGTTGTTCACCATTGAGACGATCCTCAAAGGAATACATTTCTTTTTCAACGATGTCGGTCACTTCACCAATACCTCGCTGAAATACCGCAGTCGCCTCCAAAATCGGCGTTCTCAAAAACTCATAACCATAGGCGCGCGTTAAATCACGCAAGACGTGCTCAAGATGAGCCCACGGCGCAGCATCAGCTGGCAGCAAATCATTCATGCCACGCACGCCATTCATCTTCTGAACTTTGGTTTGCGCTGCTTGGGTTTTTGCGTCTTTACTTTGGTCAGTCATTCTTCTTATTCTTCTACTTATTTAGCTTTATTAATTCTTGGTAGCGTAGTTTTGTTTGACATAGTCGTCGACGATGACCTGAAAATCTTGGGCAATATTTTCACCACGCAAGGTCTTGACTTTAACGCCATCCACAAACACCGGGGCTGCTGGCGTTTCGCCTGTTCCCGGTAAGGAGATCCCAATATTGGCATGTTTGCTCTCACCTGGGCCATTGACGATGCAACCCATCACTGCCACATTCATATTCTCCACGCCAGGGTGAGATTTCTTCCAAATTGGCATCTGTTGGCGCAAATAGGATTGAATATCGGCGGCCAACTCTTGGAAAGTCGTACTCGTGGTTCTACCGCAACCAGGACAAGCAATCACCATGGGTGTGAAATTACGCAAGCCCATGGTTTGCAAAATCTCTTGTGCAACGATCACTTCGTTTTCACGAGGAGCACCAGGATCAGGTGTTAATGAAACCCGAATCGTATCGCCAATACCCTCTTGCAATAAAATGCCCATTGCTGCGGTTGAGGACACAATGCCTTTGCTGCCCATGCCCGCTTCAGTTAACCCTAAGTGCAATGGGTAATCAGAGCGACGCGCAAGATCACGATATACCGCCACCAAGTCTTGCACATTACTCACTTTGCATGACAACAAAATTTGATTAGGGTTCATGCCAAGCTCAACGGCTTTTTCTGCAGACTGCAAAGCAGATTGAATCAAGGCTTCAATCATCACCTCTTGCGCTGTCTTCGGGTTGGCTAAGGCCGCATTGCTATCCATGATGGAAGCCAATAGGTCTTGATCCAAACTCCCCCAGTTCACACCAATCCGAATGGGCTTATCGTATTTACACGCTGCTTCAATCATTTGCGCAAACTGTGGGTCACGCTTTGCGCCCTTACCCACATTACCTGGATTAATGCGGTACTTCGAGAGCGCTTTAGCGCACTCTGGGTAATCATTCAATAACGTATGGCCGTTGTAATGAAAGTCACCAATCAATGGCACCAAGACATCCATCTTGTCCAACTGCTCCCGAATATAGGGAACTGCTGCTGCTGCCTCCGGCGTATTCACCGTGATACGCACCATCTCTGAACCAGCACGAGCTAACTCTTTCACCTGAATCGCTGTACCCACTGCATCAGCCGTATCCGTATTGGTCATCGATTGCACGCGCACTGGCGCATCACCACCGACAGTAATGATGTTGGTTTTCCAAGCAACGCTTGCTTGACGAGTTACTCGTTTAGGCGCTGGACCTAAAGGTAAATTCGGTAGTGGTGACAAAGAACTATCAGAACTCATGAGGATCCAATCTTTAATTTAACTTTTTAAGCCATTCTATTGGCTGCGTATTGGAGTACGCAGCGGGCTCTTCATCAGACTCTACTTCAGTAAGTTCAATCTCAGTCTTATGCACAGCCCGTTCGCGCACTCGTGTGCGGTCGACTACATCACCAGCCAACTGACCACAGGCGGCGGCAATGTCATCACCCCGAGTCTTGCGGACTGTTGCCACCATACCCGCATCTAACAGAATGCTAGCAAAGGCATTCACGCGCTGAGCCGAGGAGCGCTTGAGACCAGACTCTGGAAATGGATTGAATGGAATCAGATTAATTTTGCACTTGATGTTTTTGAGTAAACGCACCAATTCTTTTGCCTGGATGTCAGAATCGTTTACACCATCGAGCATGCAGTATTCAAAGGTCAGGAAATCCCTGGGCGCAAATGGTAAGTAACGCTCACAAGCATCGAGCAATTCGCGTAAGGGATATTTTTGGTTCAGCGGCACCAATTGATCACGTAAGGCATCGTTCGGCGCATGCAATGACACTGCTAATGCCACTGGACAATCTTGTGCCAAACGATCAATCATGGGCACAACGCCTGAGGTCGACACGGTAACGCGACGACGCGATAAGCCATATGCTCTGTCATCGAGCATTAAACGCAGTGCAGAGACTACATTGTCATAGTTCAGCAATGGCTCGCCCATACCCATCATCACTACATTAGAGATCACACGACCCGTGTGTTCCCAACCCGGGGTTGGATATCTTTCAATTCTGCGCACAGCCTCTGGATCATTGCGCAAGAGATGCTCAGCAAACCAAAGTTGGCCAATGATTTCACCGGAAGTCAGATTGCGAGAAAAGCCTTGACGTCCAGTGGAGCAAAAGCGGCAGTTGACTGCACAACCTGCCTGAGAAGAGATGCACAGCGTGCCGCGATCATCTTCAGGAATAAAAACAGACTCGACCGCATTACCCGCACCCACATCTAACAGCCACTTACGGGTGCCATCGTGCGCGTGCTCATCTTTAATCACGGGAAGCGAGAGGACTTCGGCTTTATCGAGCAATGTCGCTCTAAAGCTTTTTGCTAAATCACTCATGTCATTGATGTCGGATATACCGCGTTGGTGAATCCACTGCATGAGTTGCTTCGCCCGAAAGGGCTTTTCATTTAACCCCGCGACATACGCTGCCATTTGGTCAGCGTCAAAATCTAAGAGATTTACGCGCGGGGAGGTCAATGCGCCTACTTATGAATCAATAGGTGTTAATTAACGATTGAAAACATTCATGCCTGGGAAGAAGAATGCAACTTCCACAGCAGCTGTTTCAGGAGCGTCAGAACCATGAACAGCGTTGGCATCGATGCTGTCAGCAAAGTCAGCACGGATAGTGCCTTTGTCTGCTTTCTTTGGATCAGTGGCACCCATCAAATCACGATTCTTTGCAATCGCGCCTTCGCCTTGCAATACCTGAATCATGACTGGACCAGAAATCATGAAGCTCACCAAATCTTTGAAGAAAGGACGATCTTTATGAACGCCGTAGAACTGCTCAGCTTCGGTTTGTGACAAATGCGCCATTCTGGAAGCAACAATCTTCAAACCAGCGGATTCGAAACGGTCATAGATTTTGCCGATGACGTTTTTAGCGACAGCATCAGGTTTGATAATAGAAAGGGTGCGTTCAATTGCCATTCAAGACTCCAGTAGTAATTTCAAAGGTATTTTGTTGGGTAGGGCTGATTTAGGCTTAAATTCCACTTAAACAGCTTCTCTACCTCAACGACCCCCGAATTATACATTGCCTGACCGTATTTACCCCTATATCTGTAGAGCTAAGCCCTTGAATTTACAAGACATAAGCCCTTAATTAGTAGGTCTTTTCCTGGGGAGCTTGAAATTGGGGCATTTTGTCTATACTTAGTGTCAACAGCCCTTGATGGGCTCTTGTTACAACTATGAAAATGAAGGAGTCAATATGAGTGATCTGAACTCTTACGGCTTTGGCCAGACCGGCTCAATTAGCAACGTCCAGATACGCAACCGCGTACTGCGCAATACCTATGCCCTGTTGGCCCTGTCCATGGTTCCAACTGTGATTGGCGCATGGCTAGGCGTAGCGATGGGTCTTAACCTGTTCTCTGACAGCCCTTTCTTAGGTTTTATCGTATTCATGGCAGTGGCCTTTGGATTCTTCTGGGCCATTGAGAAGAATAAAGAAACTGGCGTGGGTGTACTCCTACTCCTAGGCTTTACCTTCTTCATGGGCATCATGATGTCCCGCCTGATTGGTTTCACCCTCAATAGCTACAGCAACGGTGCGACCCTCATCATGTTGTCCTTTGGCGGTACAGCAGCTATCTTCGCCACCATGGCAACTATTGCTACTGTTAGCAAGAGTGATTTTGCTGGCATGGGCAAATGGTTAATGGTGGGTGTATTGCTCTTGATCGTGGCTTCACTCGCTAACATCTGGTTGCAATTGCCTGCTTTGATGTTGACTGTGATGGTGCTGGCTATCGCAATCTTCTCCGCCTTCATCCTCGTTGACGTACAGCGAGTAATTAACGGCGGTGAGACTAACTACATCATGGCTACCTTGGCTATTTACTTAGATGTGTACAACGTCTTTACCAACTTGCTAGCCCTCTTGGGTATTGTTGGTGGCGATCGCGACTAAAAACTTTAGTGTGATGTCCTCTTAAGGCGCCTGCGGGCGCCTTTTTTAATCACTGCTTTTCTACTGATTTGTCAGTAGAAATTAGTTAGCTACAAACATACTCACCGCAAAAGCGAGTGCAATCAAAATCAATAGGATTGCAAAACTATCTGAGGTTTTCATGATGCCCTCCAGGGGTCTTCAGTCGTTAACAGCAATATTTCACTGCACGATTTCAATCTACGCTCCTGAAAGGCAACGCTTTCACTGCACTGCACCGCATCTATGCGCAATGCACTACATTGGCGCTGGAATAGCTAAAAAGTCTCTAAATCAGGGATTTAGAGAACCTTTGAGCGCTCAAAGACAGCGATTGACTCGACATGCGAGGTGTGTGGAAACATATTGACGATACCCGCCCCTTTGAGGGTGTAGCCGGCTTGATGACACAAGATGTCTGCATCTCTGGCTAAAGTTTTAGGGTTGCAGGAGACATACACAATACGCTCTGGCAGCAAATCACTTTTCTGCAGATGCAATTGGGCGAGTGCTTTACTCATTTCCATCGCACCTTCACGCGGCGGATCCATTAACCAGCGCTCTGCTTTGCCCCAGGATGAAATGGTTTCGGTGGTGACTTCAAACAAATCACTTTGCATAAATCGGACCTTGCTTGCTAAGCCATTATGTTCGGCATTAGCCTTAGCACGAGTCGTTAATGTTTCTAGACCCTCAATCCCCAAAACCTGTTTTGCTTTGCGCGCTAGCGGCAAGGTAAAGTTACCAATCCCGCAAAATAAGTCGAGCACATGATCGGTTTCTTTGACTTCCAACAAGCGAATCGCTCTACTCACTAAAGTGCGATTCATCATGTGATTAACCTGCGTAAAGTCCGTAGGTTTAAATGGCATCTCGATTTCAAATTCGGGTAGACGATAGCAAAGCTTGCCGGTCTCCGGGTAAAACGGAGCAACCGTCTCAATCCCTTTGGGTTGTAGCCAGATCCAAACCTGATGTTCATCTGCAAACGCTCGTAGGAGTTGCTCATCTGCTGTTGTTAAAGGCTGCAAGTTCCGAAAGACTAAAGCAGTAACGGGCTTGTTTTGCTTAGGGTCATCAGAATGGGGATCTGCTGGCTCGCCGACAGCAATTTCAATTTGTGGCATGCGATCAACAATCGATAAGCCCATGACCAATTTGCGCAGCTCAGGCAAGAGATCAGATACGTGCTGAGGCAAGATCTCACAAGCGAGCATGTCAGCAACATAGCTACTTTTCCCCTCATGAAATCCAATGAGTACAGTCCCTTTTTTAATTGAGCGATTGACTGCACTGAGTCGGGCACGATGGCGATATTCCCAAGTGGGGCCACCCATCGGGCGAAAAATTTCTTCGGGCCGTACTTTAGCGATGTGGCGCAAATCATCTTCGAGCACACGTTGCTTCATGGCGACTTGCGCACGAATATCTAAGTGCTGCATTGTGCAGCCCCCACAGACGCCAAAGGCTGCGCACTTGGGTTCTGCTCGAAAGACTGCAGGCTTGAGAATGTCGCGTACTTTAGCTTTACTAAAGCGGGCTTTATCGCTAGTGATGGTGTAGGTGACAAGCTCAGTAGGGAGTGCGCCTTGAATGAAGATGACTTTACCGCTCTGCCCTTGGGCTAGCTCTGCTTCATTGGGTGCTAAACGGGCTATCCCTTGGGCGTCTAAATCAAGTGCTTCAACTCTTACTGGCTCAGTCACTTCAAGATTGACTGGCTTCTCTCCTCTACGCATCCGGTGCGAAACCTTGGAGATATTCTTGCCACTGGCTACCGTTTGGCTCTCGAGCTTCTTTTTCTAAATAAGCTTTTACGAAATCAATTTCTTCTTGGTATTCCTCAAGAGAAAATCCGCCACGCAGTAATTGAAAGCGGCAATACATGAGATAGGTATTCACAACATCGGTCTCGCAATAGCGCCGAATATCATTGATCTTGCCTTCTTGATAAGCAGGCCACACTTGACTGCCATCCATGCCCATCTTGCCTGGAAAGCCGCAGAGCTTTGCCAAGCCATCTAATGGCGCATTGGCTCTGCCATTAAATTTAGCCAAAAGATCCATCATGTCAAGGTGACGCATGTGATAACGACTGATGTAGTTGTTCCATTTAAAGTCACGGCTATCAGCCTCTTGACTCTCACCCATTTCCCAATAGCGTGGCGCCTGAATGTGATTTTCAAGCGCGCGATAGTGCAAGACGGGTAAATCAAAACCACTACCATTCCAAGAGACTAGTTGCGGGGTGTACTTCTCAATTAAGTCAAAGAAGGCTTGCACTAACACCTTCTCATCATCTTGTGATGTTCCTAAGGTACCCACTTTAATTTGCGGTGTACCCTCTTTGGTCGTTCTCCGAATCACGCAAGAGATCGCAACAATTTTTTGTAAAAACAGGGGCAGAAACTCACTACCAGTTTTAGCGGCGCGCTCAGCCATGGCTTTAGCAGCAACCTCGGCATCACTCATCGAATCTGAATAATCTTCCAGACGACGCAAACCTGCTACATCAGGAATGGTTTCAATATCAAAGACAAGAACGGTGGCCATAGCTTATTGCCCTATCGCCGCAGGCTTACTGCAAGTACGGCGTTGGATTGACTGGCTTGCCGTTGACGCGTAATTCAAAATGGAGCTTAGGAGAATTGGTATCGGTATCCCCCATCTCGGCAATCTTCTGACCCTTGCGCACGCTATCGCCTTCTTTCACTAAGAGTTTGCTGTTGTGTGCGTAAGCCGTGAGATAAGTGTTGTCATGCTTCACAATGACTAAGTTGCCATAACCACGCAAACTGTTGCCGGCATAAACGACTTTGCCATCAGAGGCTGCCAATATGGGCTCGCCCACTTTGCCAGCAATGTCGATCCCTTTATTGGTTTCATTAAATTCGCTCGTCACTTTACCTTTGGCGGGTGAAGATAAACGAATGCCAGGCTCTGCCACCACTTCGGGTTTAGCGGGCTCTGCTGAAGCAGGGGCATCTACAGATTTTTTCTCAAGAGGTACAGCGGGCTTAGCACTGGCTGGCGCTTTAACCAGAACCAGATCACCCACTTCAATCACATTGGGATTAAAGCCTGGATTGGCAGCAGTATTCCACTGGGCTACATCCCGTGGAGCCTGACCGTGATCTAAAGCAATACGCGCTAAGGTGTCACCCTTTTTGACGCGATAGTAACCAGGAGGCGCTGGTTCATACGCAACAGACCCCCCAGAGCGATCAGTCACATTCGCAGGTTTAGTGCGAGGAGTAGAGCATCCTGCGATCAGTACTGCGGATGCCAACAGGATTGTGATCAGAAAGCTGCTAGATACATTAGTCATGGAATGAGAGATAGGATTGACGAGTCGCGATTTCATACTACCCCTGATTGTAAGGGGACAAAAAAGACCCCGTCCAGCACAGTTCTTTGATAGCGCTGGGAGCTCATTCTCTCCACCATCACCAGTTGTTGCTCTTTTTCGTTTTTAGCAACCGGAGCTACCAAGCGTCCACCGATAGCCAATTGATCCAGCAAGGCATCAGGAATCCCTAAACCTGCCGCTGCCAAAATAATCCCATCAAAGGGGGCGGCTTGTGGCAAACCTAAAATACCGTCGCCATAAATCAGGCGTAAATTATTAATCCGAAATGGGCGCAGCTTTGCCCTAGCCAGATCGTGCAGTGAACGAATGCGCTCAATGGAATAAACCTCATCGGCTAATAAGCTCAGCACCGCTGCTTGATAACCACAACCCGTACCAATTTCCAGGACTTTACCCAGGGGGTGTTTTGGTTTATGCAGCAACTCAATCATGCGCGCCACAACCGATGGCTTAGAAATCGTTTGCTCGTGCCCAATGGGTAATGCCGTATCTTCATAAGCTTGCGCGTGCAAACCCGCGTCCATAAATGCATGACGTGGAACAGTGGCAATCGCCTCTAATGTTTTGCCATGTTTTACACCGGCAGCATGTACTTTTGCTGCTAGTGCTTGCCGATAGGCGGCAAATCGCTCGGTGGGTGCCTTCAAGCGCGATCCCAGCCATTCGCTCGCATCGCCGCTAAACGCGCGTGATGCGTTAAATCCAATTGCATAGGGGTAATCGAAATACAACCATCAGCAATCGCATGAAAATCGGTCCCTTCAGAACCTTCCTTTACTTCGCCTGCCGCACCAATCCAATAAATCTTCTCACCGCGCGGGCTGTCTTGCACGACAACTGGCTGAGAGTGGTGGCGATTGCCCAAACGGGTCACACGCCAGCGATTGAGATTTGCATAAGGACGATTCGGAATATTGACGTTGAGTAAAGTTGCAGTGCCATCGTTATGCGAGAGCTTGGATGCCAACATCTGCACTACGACATCATGCGCTGCTTTAGCGGCATCTTCAATACGATTCCAGCCCCGATCAATTTGGGAGAAGGCAATGCCAGGCACACCAAACATCACACCCTCAATTGCCGCAGCTACTGTACCGGAATACAGCACATCTTCACCCATGTTCTCGCCTTGGTTAATCCCTGAGATCACTAGATCAGGTTTTTCATCCAAGAAACCAGTCATTGCCACATGGACACAATCAGTCGGGGTGCCGTTAATAAAGAAGAAACCGTCACGTTCACCGCCAGCCACACGATGAATCGAGAGCGGTCTTGAAAGTGTGAGTGAATTCGAAGCACCGCTATGGTTTTGCTCTGGAGCAATCACGGTAATACGACCTAAAGGGCGAACCGCATTGACTAAAGCCAATAAACCAGGAGCCAAATAGCCATCGTCATTCGATACCAGAATATGGGGTTGTTTAGACATCACTACACCAGTCCTGGCTTGTGCTTTCCGCGTGATCTCATGGCTGCATAAATCACTGGTAACACTAATAAAGTGAGGACTGTTGTAGTCACCATACCACCCACAATCACCAGAGCAAGCGGACGCTGTGCTTCAGAACCAATTGAATGTGACAAGGCAGCCGGCAAGAGACCAAGTCCCGCTAACATTGCGGTCATTAACACAGGGCGCACACGTAATGCTGCGCCATCAACCATCGCATCCTTCATGGCGCCATGCTCTTCCGCTACGGTTTTATTAATATAAGAAATCAGAATCACGCCATCCTGAATTGCAATTCCAAACAGTGATAAGAACCCAAATAGCGCAGAAATACTCAAGGTTTCACCACCGAGATGCAAAGCGATGATGCCGCCAATAGCAGCAAATGGAACGTTGATCAATACAATGACTGCGTCACGGAAATTACCCAAGGCAGTCACAAGTAATAAGAAGATCGCCACCAGAGTTAATGGAATGATCACCATTAATTTTTGTTGTGCTGCCTTCATCTGATTAAACTGACCATCCCAAGCAATCATGTAATTCGTAGGCAAGGAGATGTTCTTTTCCACTAAGTACTTAGCATCTTCGACAGCGCTACCTAAATCACGACCACGCACACTAAAGATCACCGCAATGTAGCGCTTACCTGCTTCGCGGTAAATAAAGAAAGGACCATCGGTGAGCTGTACTTTGGCAACCATTGCCAAGGGTACTTTTTGACCGTTTGGCGTATCTACCAATAAATTAGAAACATCCGGAATGTCGTTACGACTAGCTTCATTCAAACGTACCGCAATACCAAAGGTTTTCTCATCTTCCAAGAAATTAGTAACGGGTGCACCACCAATGGAGTTAGCCACCACCGTCTGAATATCACTTACATTGACGCCATAACGCGCAGCCTTATCGCGGTCAATTTGAATATTTAAAGTAGGTTGACCTAATTCTTTGAGGATATTTTCATCCTCGATACCGCGCACTTTCTTGAGCTGCGCCACGACTTCGTGGGCTTTCTGACTCAAGACTTCGAGATCGGATCCAAAGATCTTGACGGAGTTCTCGCCCTTCACGCCAGAGAGCGCCTCATTGACGTTATCTTGAATATATTGCGAGAAACTGTAATTCACGCCAGGAATCTTATCGAGTTCAGCCTGCAAGTGTTTAATCAAGTGATGTTTATTAGTGCCTTTAGGCATCTCTTCCGGTGCTTTCAAATACAGACCGTACTCTTGGTTAAATACGCCCGTCGAATCTGTGCCGTCATCTGGTCGACCAATTTGGACTGCTACCTTTTCTAGTTCAGGCTGCTTTAGAAAGGTTTCGCGTAACTGGTTAGCGACTTTAATGGAGTAATCCAGATCTACTGTATTAGGCAGAGTCACCCGCAGCCAAATATTATTCTCTTCAAGCGTTGGCAAGAAGGCGGTTCCCAAACGGGTTGCGCTCAATAAAGTCAACCCAAGGATGAAAATAGAAACAGCGATGACATGGCGTGGATGATCCATCCAGTTACGCAACAAGGGGCGATAGCGCTTGAGCATCCAGGAATTAAACTTTGGTGGCTCATGATGAAAATTTTCACCAAAGACATAGGACATTGAGGCCGGCAGGAAGGTCAAACTCAAAATAATTGAAGCAACCAAAGCAAAGCCCATCGTGAAGGCCATGGGCTTAAAAATAATGCCCTCAACACCACCCATTAAAAACAAGGGTGAGTAGGCTACGATGATGATGCTAGTTGAATACACCATGGCACGTTGTACTTCGCTCGTTGCCAAAATGATGCTTTGATTGACCCGCTTACCACCCTCTTCCATATGACGCATCACATTTTCGGTGATGATCACGGCTGCATCCACAATCACACCAAAGTCAATCGCCCCCAATGAAATCAGGTTTGCTGGCACATTAAAGAGATACATCATGATGAATGAGAAACACAGTGCCAGCGGAATCACTGCAGCAACCACTGCAGCTGCGCGTAGATTACCTAAGAATACATAGAGTAATACCAAGACCATGGTGATCCCAAAGAACATGGTGTGCTTAACCGTGCCTACAGTGATGTCAAGAAGAACTTGACGATCATAGAATGGTTTTACCTGTATACCAGGTGGCAAGATGTGATTATTGATATTGGTAACTTTTTCACGAACGCGAGCCAAGACTTCAGAGGCGTTCTCACCCCGACGTAAATACACAATACCTTCTACTGAGTCTGGATTGTTATCAAACTGAAAGAGACCCAAACGTGGTGCATTACCAATCTGTACTGTTGCCACATCGCCAATGCGCACAGGCACACCCTTATTTACAGCGATAATGACTTGTTTAATATCTTCAATATTTTTCAATAAGCCCACACCACGCACCACAAATTGCTGTTCACCACTAGGTAGTACACCGCCACCTGTATTGTCGTTAGCCTTAGATAAAGCCTCGATTAATTGTGGAACAGTAACGCCCTTGGACTGCAAACTCTCTGGACTCACAATCACTTGATATTGACGCACCTTGCCACCGAACGAAGATACATCGGCGATTCCTGGGGTCTGCTTGAGTTCTTTGTAGATTTCGTAGTTTTGTAGGGTCTTGAGGCGAGTAGGCGATGCGTAATCAGAAGTCACTTGATAGCGCAAGATCTCACCCGTCGCATCTGAATCTGGGCTAACACTAGAACTCACGCCTGGCGGGAACGTGACATTACCTAAATTGGTAATGAATATTTGGCGCACCTTAAACGGATCAGCGTTGTCATTAAATTTAAGTGTGACAACCGATAAACCAAAAAGAGATACTGAGCGAAATGCTTTTACACCCGGAATACCCGCTAAGGCATTCTCAACCGGAATGGTAACTTGTTGCTCAACTTCAGTCGTACTTCTACCAGGCCATTGAGAGATCGCTTGGATCGTCAGCGGCGCAACGCCAGGATATGGCTGAATCGGTAACTGTTTTAAGCTAAATGAACCGAGCACCAACAGCACCGCTGCGGCAAATAGAATAATGACGCGCTTATCTAAAACTCCCCGAATGAAGGAGGTAACAAAACTCAATTATTCCTCCTGCTTAGCAAAACGGTCGTTCAGTAAGACAGCGCCATCAGTTAACACTTTCATACCAGGCTCTAGACCTTCAGTAACTGCAAAACGCTTACCATCGAGGTCATACCCTTTTACAGCAAAGCGACGGAAAGTATCTGCACCCGTTTTGATGATGGCGTAACGCATCTCACGTACCCGTACAATTGCTGATTGCGGAACGACGACTGCCTCTGACTCACCCGTTTTGAGTCGGGCATTAACGTACATATCTGGGCGCAATAGTCCATCAGGATTTTCAACATCGCAGCGAATCAACAAAGCATGAGTCTCTGGGTCAATCGCCGGCGCAATGTAGTTAGCGGTAGCAATAAACTCTTTGTCTGGATAGGACTCTGAGCGCAGAATCATCGTCTGCCCTTTTTGAATCTTACGAATATCTTGCTCGTATACATTACCTAAGAACCATAGCTCTTTTGGATTAGCCAAGGTTACCAAGACATCGCCCGCATTCACAATTGAGCCGGGATCAACAGCGCGCTTGACGACTACCCCTTGTAATGGTGAGCGCATGACCAAGTTGTATTGAGTTTTTCCTGTCTTATCTAAAGACTTTATATCGCCATCACTCGCACCTAAATTACGCATCCGGTTTGCGGCAGCCTGTTGTGTGATTTGAGCATCCCCCAACAGGTCGCTCATTGTCTTATTGGCTTCCAGCACTTTGGACGTTTTTGATGACAGCAGATACTCTTGTTGTGCCGAGAGGAACTCGGGGCTGTACAACTCAATAATAGGCGAGCTCACTTCCACTTGAGCACCATCAAATGCGTAAATGCGCTCCACCCTACCAGGAGCCCTAGCGGAGAGCACTTTCGATTTTTCAGCATTAAATGCTAAACGGCCAGGAACCTTCAGCTCGACCGGAACTTGTACTTTTTGCGCATCTTGGAATACATAGATACTGGGATTGAGTTCCACGCCTGGCAACTTAAGCTCCATTGCGCCAGTACTTTCAATCGACAGTGATTTACTACTCTTCTCCAATTTGACTGGACGGTTCACGTTCACAAACAAACCAATCACAATACCGAGCATCAGAATAGATACGCAAATCAATATCAAGCGCAGGCGAGCGCGAGTCTCTAATGGCAATGCCCAGTAAGAGCGATGGATCTCATTCGTATTAGCTTCAATACGAGCGACAAACCTGTCCTTGAGCTTCTTAGCCTCTTCAGTAGCGCGCTTTAGGATGTTCAGTAACTTGTCCTTCAAAACAACTCCTTAAAAAGGTTCTTTGCCAGCAGATACCAGCAATACTGCCTGGGCCTGCATTAGATTTGCCTCAGCCAAAGCCAACTGCACCTCTAAATTACGCAACTGTGTCTGGGCAGTCAACAAATCATTAAAACCTTGACCATTATTGGAATATTGAACCAAGCCTACTTTATATGCTGCATCCGCCTGCGGGACTTGTCTCTCTTTTAAAAACTGGGTTTGAACCTTGGCCTGCTCATAAGCAGCATAAGCGGTATTGACCGCCAAAACAATCTGTTGGCGATTAGAAATGTTGCCAGCTTCAGCAGAGGCTTGATTGCGCTGCGCCTGCTCTACCCCATACTTCTCTTTGGTAAAGAAATATAGAGGAATAATCAGGTCTAATTCAAACTGGTAATACAAGGCACCGTTGTTCGATGCAAAGGGGCCGCGTGGCGTATAGGAGGAACCAATCACCTGAAAATCTGGCAAGTACGCTTTCTTGGCAAGGTCCACACCCTTACGCGCTGCATCTAACTGCAAGGCAGAACTCTTTAAGGCTGGGTGACTACTCTCTGCATAGTCCTCTAACTCCACTAATGTTGGTACGCCGGTCATTGCGCGACGTACATCACCCCGCAGCACCAACTTTTCTCGAGAGTGTCTACCTACTAAAGTATTGATGTTGTTGATCGCTACTTGAAGCTGACGGTCAACGTTAAATTGATCTGCCTCGGCAGCACTTTGCGCAACTTGCGCATTCAGGTATTCAACATAAGCGGCAGCATTATTTGCATAACGTGCTTTGGCAACATTCTTAATCATCTCTAGGCGAACTACAGACTCCTTGAGAACTTGCAATTGTTTTTGTGCAGCGAGTGCGTTGAAGTACAAGCTTGAGAGCTGCGCACCCAATTGCAAATACGTTGCTTCAGACTGCGCTAGCAATGCCTCAGCATTGGTGTCGGCAATATTGGCTGCCAAACTTCGCTTACCCGGAAACTGAAACGGCTGTGCAATCGAGATGGCATTGTTATTACTCACGTTAGGATTAGTACCTGCAGCACCCAAAGCTAATGGGGATCCTACTGGCATGCCTGACCACACTAGTCCAACTTGAGGATTGGCAGGGGCTGCAATCTGAGGCACAGTTGCTTTGGCAGATAAGTAGGATTCACGCAAAGATGAGAGCTGAGGATTATTAATCTTCATCTCATTCCAAAGCTGACGCAGATCCATTTCAGTGGGACCGCTTGCAACAGGCTTGGCATAAATCTTGGGTGTATTGGCTTTTGTTACTGGCGCAAATAATTCATTTGCTTTAGAAGGCTTGTCTTGACCGCTTAACTGAGCACCAATTGAGGGCGGAGTACTTAATGGTGCATCGCTAGTTTGGACGGTGACACTTGCTGGCGGAGTATCACTACCAGTAGACTGAGCAAAGGCGGCAGAAAAAGCAGAAGCAAAGAGAGCAAAAGTGATTCTTTTGACTATGAATACTGCGCTAATTTTGCTTGTGCCGTGAATCAACAAATGCGGCCGCCTCTAGATCAATAATGCTGTTTTTATAGCCCCTGATGCAGATTTTGATCACGCATCTACCTGTTACAGGGGGTTTAGAGGATTATAGGGTAGAAAACGCAAATGTCGAATTATTGACGATTGCTATCTCTTTGATTCTAAAGATAATAATGAAGTCTTCAGGACGTCCACACCCCGCCAAACCCTTAAAACTCAGCATGAATCCTGAATGAGACGATATTTACAGGGCCGCGGGCAGAGTTATAGGCTGGATTTTGAATATGCTGAAAGTTCACGCCGCCAAGAACATTTTTCACAAGCAGGGCGTTGTAGTACACCTCGCCGATACGCTCTGGGCGATAAGAAATAGTCTGCGATGCGCTCGCATAGTCACCAATAAAGTAAGACACGCCACCTGCTTGTAGATAGCCTCTTCTGTAACTCGATAGGCCGTTTTGCATCATCGAGATTCCGATACTATCGCTTGGACGACTCCAAGAAGTGCCATTCATACCCATACCCACTGAGACGGAGTTATCGGCTTCAGTGAAAGACATCGTTTCTGTATGACCATCGGATGTGAATGCGCGGCCATAGATACCCAAGTCATGAGTCAGCGCTTGTTCCCCATGAATACCAACACCCGTTTTGTATTGGTAGTTGTTACGTACGTTATTAATCGCTTGCGTGCCTTGCGCATTATTAGCAATCACATAATTGCTTGCATCCTGAAAGCGCGCCAAGATCATTCTGTTGCGATAAGCTAAGACGCTCACCTTACCTGGCAGATCAGCAATATGGTGCTGACGCTCTACTTCCACCTGGTCACCGTAGGTGTTAAAGATTTGCCAATTGAGATCACGACCATTGGGGGTTTTTGGTGCCAACATGCGTGAGGCGCGCAAAACCCAGTTACTCAGATACCACTCACCCGCTAAACCAGTGCTGTAGCCACGCGCATCAGCAGCATAGTCATACGCCAGATAAGTCATATTGCCCCAGTTCATGAACTGGATGCGAGGATCTTTTGCGTAACGACTATCGTCAAAAATATCTAAAGTAGAAAATTGACCGGCAGTAATCACCACTCGATTGCTGCTGACGGTTTGCGTAATTTGATTCGCATCATCCTCAAGCACCACCTTATCGCCCTCCTGGTTGATGGTATGACGCAAGAATGCGCGTGCAGAATAAAACTTGGCTTGAGCGCCACCCGCTTTGGTAGCCTCACCGTTTGTAAAGCCGCCAAGACCCGTTAGGCCAGAGAATGGCACACCAGAAACCACTTCTGGGTTGAAATAAAAATCGGTGTCAGGTGCCAAGCGCGCACCAAAGAACAAAGTACCAGACCAGGTGTAGCTCATTGACTTCAGAGCACTCATACTATTAAGACCTGAATAGCTGGAGGTGAAATTGTTATAACGCTGATTGATATAAGTGCTTTGACCGTGAATATTGACGGGCAGACCAAAAATCTCACCTTCAGTTGGTAACCAAGAAAGGTCGTTAGCAAAACTGGCAATTTGGTCAGCGCCTGACCCTGCCCTCTGCGCAAACGCAGAAGCTCCAAGAAAAGTGCACAAAATGCTCAACAGGAGAAGGAAATAAAACTTGCGGATCATTCGCGATGTCTTTGGGTGCCAGTGCATCAAAACACTGGCTACATACCGATAGAGAAAACTAGACCTTCACACCGAAGATTAAAACCCCAGTGTGGCGTAGCCCAAATTATCCCCAAAAAGGAGCAATTTACCTAGTTTTTATGTCTCAGGCATGACAAAAGTGTCATGCCTGGCGGGGGATGCGCCTCAGTCTTTGAGACCCAATAGTTTTGCTGGGTTCTTTTTCATCATCTTATCGATGTCTGCTTGTGACACACCTGCAGCTTTAACTGCTGCAATTTCATTCTCAACACCATCTGGTGGAGTCATCATGCCTTGCTGACCTAAGTCAGTTGAAAGTACTAAATGGTCTGCACCAATTTCTTTGACCGCTTTAGCAACCACGGTGGCATCGACCTTCTCCCAATGCGTCATCCATTTGTACTGCGCTGTAGGACCGGTCATAAATTGCAGGTAGCAAATTTCAATATAGGCGCCCATGGAAGTGACTTGCTTAGCTTGCTCCCAAGATAGGCCTGGGATATTGGTTAGGCCATGGGTAATTAAAATATTTTTCACGCCCAATTCTTTTGCGCGCTTGACTACTGCCACTACTTCTTCTGCAGAGATGTGACCTGTCGCCAGAATCAAATCCTCACGAGCAATGATTTTTAATACTTCTTCAAGCTCTGGTGTGACTTGGCCATTGGGCGCAACCACGATGCCAGATTGGTTCTTATCAACTAAGGTCTTAACATGCTTATCAGAGTCAAAGGTAGGTAGCCATACCACTTTGCCACGACCACCAGACATCCGGTGCATCCACTCCACTGCAGAAGGATTCACACCACCAACGGATTTATTTAGAACAATACCGCCCCACACTTCAATACCGGGGACTTGTTGCATCACTAAAGCGGCGCGATCATTGGTAGTGACCACATGGTTTTTAATCACAATACCGCGCATGCCTTTGCGACGAGCAATGGTGGCTAACTCGTAATCGGTTAAGGCTCTACCAAATACATCTGGATCAGGATGCACGTGCATATCAATCACACCTGCTGCAGGACTCACTTTTGGTGGCGGTGGCGGAAAGCCTACTTGTGCCTGAGTCATATTCGAAGTCAATATCAAACCAGCACTCATTAAGCTGGCTACTAAGACCTTGGTGGACTGAAATTTACGCATGAGTCATCTCCCTGATTAAACTACTTTTTTGTAATCAGTTGACTCTAATGCATCTATCCCAAAGGGTATTTAAGTAGTTCCCCCTAGGCGATGGGCTCAGAGAGTGATAAAGGGGCGATACAGCTGCGAACTTATTCGTACCGGAACAACGCTTGCTTTAATGCTTATCGCTTCAAATCACGATAGAAGTTTTCGTGAACCCCATACCCCATCAGCACAAGCTTAGATCCATCAAGACTGACGGAATAAGCTAACAACATCTGCTGCGTTAGATGTCTAAATTTAAATACCTGGATACCTGTTAAATCGCCTTTTTTCATCTCACCCTGAGATGGGTCAGCAACTATGCTCTTGACGGTATCATCAAGAGTCTTTTTCTCAGCAGGCGATATCTTCTTAATAGCCCTATCAAATCTAGGTGTCGTAAATACAATCATCCGAATTTATAGGGATTTAGATTGCCAACCTTCACCTCTTCGATGCTGACCAACATATCCTGCAACATATGAACTGGTAAGTCAGGATTCTCCTCTGCGACTTTACCTAAACGAGCCCAATACTCAATCTGCTTAGGAACGGAGCGATGCATTGCCTGTGCATAAGGCTTTGCATCCTCTACTAAAAGATCAGATAACTTGATAGCTATAGCCATAATTACCCCTCAATAAATATAGATGTAATTTAACACAAAAGGTTGCAATTTGCAACCTTTTGGCATTTGAGGAATTTAGGAAATAAAAGACTAACGACGATCCATGAGAGCCCTGGCCAAGGTACCTGCATCCACATACTCGAGCTCTCCACCTACCGGAATACCGCGTGCGATACGCGTGACTTTAATACCTTTAGCTTTGAGTACTTCACCAATGTAATGGGCTGTTGCTTCGCCCTCACTCGTAAAGTTCGTTGCTAACACCACTTCTCGAATCGGCACACTAGTATCTGGGTTCTCTATACGAGTGAGTAAGCGATCAAAATGAATTTCATTGGGTCCCATACCATCGAGTGGTGAAATGCGACCCATGAGGACAAAGTAGTTGCCCTTAAAACTCAAGGTCTGCTCTACCATCACTTGGTCAGCAGGCGTTTCTACAATACACAGCAGTGATGGGTCACGACGACCATCAGAGCAAGTGCTACAGATTTGCGTTTCTGAAAAAGTATTACAACGGGCACAGTGACCAACGGTCTCGACCGCTTCGCCTAATGATTGAGCAAGCACTGCTGCGCCATTGCGATCATGCTGTAATAAATAAAAGGCCATGCGCTGAGCCGATTTAGGACCCACTCCAGGCAATACCCGCAATGCCTCGATCAAGCGACCGAGTGCATCTTGAGGTGCTTCTATGCGCGCCATCTATTTAGGTAGTGAAGAAAAAACTAACAAGGTCAATTAGAACGGCAACTTAAAGCCCGGAGGCATTGGCATGCCAGCAGTAGCGCCTGACATCAGTTGCCCGCTAGCCGCTTCTACTTGCTTAAACGCATCTGTATAAGCAGTAACGATTAAGTCTTCTAACATCTCACGGTCATCCATTGCGCCTGGATCAATCTGCACCCGTTTGATCTCGTACTTACCAGAGACGGTCACCTTGACTAAGCCACCAGCCGCTTGACCAGTGACTTCTAGCGCAGCCAATTGCTCTTGCGCTACTTTCATCTTCTCTTGCATCTGCTGAGCCTGTTTCATGAGACCAGCAAGTCCACCTTTCATCATCGCTTTATTCCTCAGTACTTATGTTGATTGCTTATGTTGATTACTTATGTTGCTTACTATGATTAATACTTATGAATGAATTTAAAGAGGCCAGATTACAGTGGCTTGACTGAGCCACCAACGACTTTAGCGCCAAACTCTTTTTCTAATTGCTGAATAAAAGGATCGGCTGCAATCAATTGCTCGGCGTTCATTCTTTTCTCTTGATGAATCTGTGCATCTACTTTGGCAACCGTCTTGCCTTCTACTTCACCTTTTTCAATCACGATCTTGACTGTTTTACCGAAGTGCGCAGTCAGTGCATCAGCTAGGCGGGCGATAGAAGCCTCGGAAGCTAACTGCGGCATTGGAGTCAGAATGCTTGCTTTCACAGCCGCAGGGGAATCTACCCAATCTTGTAACTCTGTCTGAAATGCCAATTGCTGCACCAAACCTTTGACTGGTAACTGACGCATCAAGCTATGCCAATCGGGACGCTCGGCAGGGTTGCCAACTGCGCTAGCAGCAGCGACCGGGGCAGCTGTAGTAACAGGAGCAGAGGCAGAGGTAACCGACTTAGGACTTGCAGATGCTGGCGCTGCTTTAGCGGCAGGCGCAGGAGCAGAGGCTGAACGGGCAGTATTGACTGGTGGTGCCGATGGTGCTGAAGGTGTGGGCGCAGAACCTCCACCACCACCGCTATTGCTGCTTCCCGGACGAAACGCCAGCATGCGTAAAAGTGTCATAGCAAAACCAGTTTGCTCATCGGGTGCGAGCGATAGGTCAGGACGGCTTGTAATCGTAATTTGGTAGAAGAGTTGTGCTTCTTCTTTGGTGAGTTGTCCTGCTAAGCGACGAATCTCACCTGCTTCTGGCCAATCCTCTAAGACAGACTCTGGCACGACTTGGGCTGCTGCAATTTTTTGCAACAAGCTAGATAAGTCTTGCAATGCTAATGAGAAAGACATGCTGCGCTCACCCATTTCATTGGCAACTGCCAAAAGGCTTGCGCCATCTTTGGCAATGATGCAATCTAAAATCCGAATGAGATACGCATCATCTAATGTGCCGAGCATGCCGCGCACTGATTCTTCGGTGACCTTACCAGCAGCATAAGCAATTGCTTGATCTGTGAGTGATAAAGCATCGCGCATCGAGCCTTGCGCTGCTTTTGCTAAAACACGCAGTGCATTAACTTCATAGGTAACCTTTTCTGCAGCGAGTACTTTCTCCAAGTGCTCAACGATGAGTGGCACTGGCATTTGCTTGAGATTGAACTGCAAGCAACGCGACAAAATGGTCACAGGGATCTTTTGTGGATCCGTAGTAGCCAGAATAAATTTAACGTGCTCTGGGGGCTCTTCTAATGTTTTGAGCATGGCATTAAAGGCATGATTGGTGAGCATATGCACCTCGTCAATCATGTAAACCTTATAGCGACCATTACTCGGTGCGTAGGCTGCTTTTTCCAGAAGTGCAGCAATATCATCTACACCGCGATTACTCGCTGCATCCATCTCGATGTAGTCAACAAAGCGACCTTCATTAATCTCTAAGCAAGATGGACATTTGCCGCAAGGCTCTGATGTCATCTTGCCCGATCCGTCCGATCCTGTGCAATTGAGCGCTTTAGCCATAATGCGTGCAATCGTGGTCTTACCGACTCCACGAGTGCCCGTAAAGAGCCACGCATGATGCAAGCGACCCTGATCTAAAGCATGGGTTAAGGCTTTCACCACATGGTCTTGCCCCACCAATTCGGAGAATGTTTTAGGGCGCCACGAACGGGCTAATGCCAGTGCTGTCATGTCCTACATTCTAACAAGCTAAAATGGAAGAGGATGGGCCTCCCCGCATGGTGGGTTGGATAACCTGGTCAGGTCGGGAACGAAGCAGCCAAACCCAATTTCTGCCAGTGCCGGGGGTTTGGCTCATCCACCCCCAGCCTGCCATTACTGCCATTACGAAGTGAGATCAAACATCCCTAATTGATGGGAATATAGGTCTGAGGTTTATTGAGATCGTAAAACTGCACCTCTTTGGCATTGGGATCAATCTTCTTAAAGTCAAACGCCAACACATTGGTGCTTTCAAACATCTTGACGTAATACATCCGATTTTTATTATCAGCAACCACAGACCATTCTGTAATCTCAATACCACCTGCCCCCCCACCATAAGCATTGCTTGCAGGCAAACTAATCGCACCAGGAGGAATATCAAAGCTACCCAAAATATGCCAAGCGGTATTGGTATGCTGCGCAGTCGAGTAAGTGGTTGGTACGGACTTGGTTAAAAATAGCGCTCGAATAAAACGACTCGGACTGAGGTAGTCTCCCGGTAGGCCATGCAAACCGCTACCGGAGCTTGGTGGAACAAAACTAGCGCCATTAATTACCAAAGCATTGCGCTCTACATTCGTCAGATTTGCGTAGTTACCAATATTGTTGAGCTGCTCTCGAAAGGCAGGATCATTCGTCATCACCCCAGTTAGGTTATCGGTCATCACTAACTCGCCTTTTAGATACTCAATGACTAGGCTCTTACCCATCGCATCATGCAAGGTCATGCGGACAGGTGCCGATTGATTATGAAATGCCGGAATGAGGGAACGATTCACCAAAATCTTCGGAAAGCCGGCTTTGACTTCATCAATCGTTGCATAGTTGGTCAAGGCATAAGTGAGCATCTGCACTGACGCAATACTCTTAGCGGAATCGGCTGCTGGCACCGCCTGAAATACTGCGGTATTGGGAGCATTAAGTAAGCCACCGACCAAACCTTTTTCATTCATACCATCAACGAGTACTGGCAAACCCAAACCATTCATACCAGCGGCGGTATATTTAGCCGTCCAATTGAGACCTGTACCGGGTTTGCTATCCACACCCACACCTTGCATAGCCGTATTTTTAGGAATGAGGGTGAGCTGCGACTTGAGCGCTAAACCAAACTCCATCGTTCTGCCATACACGTAACCGTTGTCATTGCCTTTGAGCAAAAAGCTTGTACAGGCATTACTAATGAGAGGAGTCAATGCCAAAGAAGCGCACACGCTAGTGGCGACGATTTTCTTGGTGAGTTGATTCTTCCAACTTTGTTTAACTTGATTTTGCACAGCTACCCCTTTTGTTAAAATGAGATAAGCAGCTTATTTTGCTGCCATTAAAAACATTCTAACTGAGGGGCGGACTAAAAAATCCAGAAATCTAGAAGATCTTCAAAATCCTAAATATTCCCCAAATCATCCAAATAATGGCTAAAACTAGAACAGTTCGGATATCTAGCTGGATCTTAAACAGACGCAATGTCTTATGGGTGCACTCAACAGAAACTTGCAAACTGAACCCTCCTCTACATAGAAAGATTTAGCGTAGAGGCTTGGGAAGACAATAGAAAGGGATCGCGGATGGTTCGGATGTAGGAAAGAAAGGAATCTGGTCCCAACTAGTTGCTTTAAGCTAGATAGATACCAAGTCAAGCCGAGTTTATTTAGTGGCTCCCAACCAATTATTACCCCCATCATCGCTGATGGGGGTGTGATTGATTTAATTTAACAGCAGTTGATTCATGCGCTTTACAAAACTCGCTGGATCATTGAGTTGGCCGCCCTCTGCCAATAAGGCTTGATCAAACAAGAGATTGGTCCAATCATCAAAATGCTGATCATCGCTTTTAAGTTTTGCTAGCAATGGATGCTCCGGATTAATTTCTAATATGGGCTTCATATCAGGAGCATTTTGCCCTGCTGCTTTGAGCATGCGTAGCAAGTTGCCAGATAGCTCATTTTCATCGGCAATCAAACACGCTGGGGAATCTGTTAAGCGGAAGGTCACACGTACATCTTTAACCTTCTCTTCTAACACTTTTTTCATGCGCTCAACTAAGTCTTTGAACTGCTTCTCAGTCTCCTCATGCTCTTTCTTTTCTTTTTCATCACTCAGACTTCCTAAATCGAGGCCACCCTTGGCAACGGATGCCAATTGCTTGCCATCAAACTCAGTGATGAAAGAAAGCATCCACTCATCGACACGGTCCGATAGCAAGAGCACCTCAACGCCTTTCTTGCGGAAGATCTCTAGATGCGGGCTATTTTTAGCTGCGTTAAAAGTTTCGCCAGTGACGAAGTAAATCTTATCTTGGCCTTCTTTCATACGAGAGATGTACTCCGCTAGGGATACGGTCTGCTCAGCAGAATCCGTCTGGGTGCTTGCAAAGCGAAGTAACTTGAGAATGCGCTCTTGGTTTACTTGATCTTCGCCAACCCCTTCTTTGAGTACTTGACCAAATTGGGTCCAGAAAGTGCGATATTTTTCTTTCTTAGCCTCATCGTCGCTATTGGCCAATTCTTCGAGCATGCTCAGTACTCGCTTGGTAGCACTTTCACGAATGACTTTAATGTCACGAGACTCTTGCAAGATTTCACGAGAAACGTTTAGCGGCAAATCAACCGAATCAATCACACCCGTGACAAAGCGCAGATACATCGGCATGAGCTTTTCAGCATCATCCATGATAAAAATGCGTTTTACATAAAGCTTGATACCACCGCGCTTATTACGATCCCACAAATCAAATGGCGCTTTGCTAGGTACATAAAGCAGTTGGGTAAATTCACTTCTACCCTCTACGCGATTTAAGGAATAGCGCAGCGGATTCTCATAATCATGTGAAAGATGCTTATAAAACTCGTTGTACTGCTCTTCAGTAATGTCTGACTTATTGCGAGCCCAAAGTGCCGAAGATTGGTTAATATTCTCAAGCTCATCTTTGATGACTTGCTCTTTTTTATCCTCATCCCACTCTTCTTTGCGCATTTGAATCGGCAAAGAGATATGGTCTGAATACTTGCGAATAATGGACTTGAGCTGATAACTATTGAGGAAATCATCTTCGCCTTCGCGCAAATGCAAGATAATTTTGGTGCCGCGTTGTGGCAGATCAATTTGCTCAATCGTAAATTCACCAGAACCATCCGATTCCCAACGCACACCATCAGCGGCAGGCAATCCTGCACGACGGGTATCTACCGTGATGCGGTCGGCAACGATAAAGGCCGAATAAAAGCCCACACCAAACTGACCAATTAAGGCAGCATCTTTTTGCTGATCACCTGAGAGCTTGGAAAAGAATTCTTTCGTGCCAGAGCGGGCAATCGTACCCAGGTTACTAATCACCTCATCGCGGCTCATGCCAATACCATTATCGGTAATGGTGAGGGTTCTGGCAATCTTATCAAATTCCACTTTGATCTTGAGCTCTGGATCATCGCCATACCAATCAGGGTGAGCAATGCCTTCAAAGCGCAATTTATCGGCAGCATCTGAGGCGTTCGATATAAGCTCGCGCAGGAAAATTTCCTTATTGGAATATAAGGAGTGGATCATCAACTGCAGAAGTTGCTTTACTTCTGCCTGAAATCCTAAGGTTTCTTTAGTAGCAACAGTCATTTTTAGAATCCCATAAAAATATGAACTTTTAGGTATTTGGGGGTGATTTTGCTAATTTCAAGGGGCCGTGCAAGATCACTTAGGCCGGCTGGTCACCTTGCAAGGTAATTCTGAGCATTAGCCTTTCAAAGCCGTGATAGTCGTTAATTGGGTTGTGCAATACACAGCGGTTATCCCAAAGCGCAATGGCATTTTTAGTCCAAGAAAACCGGCAGGTAAATTCAGGCTTGATTTGGCGCTCAAAGAGAAAGTTCAGTAAAGGCTGGCTTTCTTCTGGGCTCATCCCTTTGATGCCAATAGTATGAGCAATATTAATAAATAGGGATTTCTTACCAGTTTCAGGATGGGTTCTGACAATGGGATGCTCGGCTAGTAGCACTTCATTCGCTTTTGCGCTGCCATCATTTTTGATGCGATCTTCCCGCGTTTTAGAAACATCTGCCTTAGCTGAACTGCTAATACCAATCAGACCATCGAGCAATTGTTTCATCGTGCTAGATAAGGACTCATAAGCCAAATACTGATTGGCAAACATAGTGTCGCCTCCGTAAGGCGGAATTTTTTGAGATAGCAGCATGGAAGCCTTGGGGGGAACCTTGAGATAGGTAGTGTCCGAATGCCAAATACCACCAAAATTGACTTTCTCATGTTTTAATTTTTTCACTTCAATAATCATGGGGAATTCATTGAGCCCTTTTACAAAAGGATACTTAATGGGCTTACCTATTAAGCGAGCAAAATTGAGAAAATGTTTTTCGTCAATATCTTGATTACGTAAAAAAATTACTTGGTGATCTAAGAAAGCTTGTTTAATCGAATGAATTTCTTCTGAAGAAAGTTTCTGATTCAAATCGATGCCGCTAATCTCTGCACCTAAAGCACCAGAAATTTTTTTGATCGTTACATTAGCCATTTAGGGACCCCATCATCACTGCATAGAAATCGAATAAAGGAATGATTTCCCCATTCTTTATTTCTCAATTACTTTGAGTATACTGATTCAAATCAACCAGTTATGCACCTGCTAAAGGAAATATTACATGAGATTAGGAATACTAAAAAAGGTCATTTTCTCTGTGCTACCTTTCCTTTTTATTGGTGGACCTATCTCAGAACTGCGGGCAGATGAGTTCCCTAGCAAGCCCGTGAAGATTTTGGTTCCGCAGACACCTGGTGGCGCTTCAGATGCCTTAGCAAGAATTGTGGCTCAGAAATTAGGTGAAAAGTGGCAGCAATCGGTAGTGGTTGAAAATCGCCCAGGCGCTGGCGGTAATGTAGGAATGGAGTTAGTCGCTCTCGCACCTGCAGATGGCTATACCTTGCTGATGAGTTACGCAGGTTCTCACGCTATTAATGGCGCGCTTTATAAAAATTTACCGTTCAATGTGGAACGGGACTTCACCCCTGTAGCTACGCTTGCAGTTTTACCTTTTGTCCTCACCAGCAAACCCAACGCACCTTTTAAATCAGCCAAAGAATTAGCGGAGATGGGTAAAACAAAGATCTTCACTTTTGGCTCTGCCGGTAATGGATCAGTCAATCATTTGCTTGGCGTAATGTTCAATACCACTGCCGGCATTAAGATGGAGCACATTCCTTATAAAGGCGCTGCTCCTGCCATGCAAGATTTGATGGGTGGACAAATTGATATCGTATTTACTAGCCTACCCTCGGTTGCAGGATCAATTAAGTCTGGAACTCTGCAAGCAGTTGCTGTGACTAGTGGTGTGCGATCCAAAAACTTTCCTACCATTCCAACTATTGCAGAATCGGGTTTTAAAGATTTTGATGTCACTCCCTGGTTTGGCTTATTTGCTCCAGCAAAAACGCCGCCCAATGTCATTCGCAAAATCAACCAGGATGTAGCGGAGGTTCTGCGAAATCCTGAAGTCATTGAGAAATTTAATTCGCAGGGTGCCGATCCTTTCATCACGCAACCCAACGAATTTGCCTTAATCGTCAAAAAAGATATTCAGAAATGGGGAGAAGTTGTCAGAACCTCAAAGGCGCAGATTGATTAATAAGCTAGGTTCAGATTAGTTGCTTTTGTTTTTCAAAGCTTCTTCTTGCTAAGTCATTTGATTTTGTATCCCAGCCCTCTTGGATTACCAAGCATGCAACAATCGGCATCGCATGAATCAAGGTATGTTTTGCTTTACTCTGCAGCACAAAGGCATCAAAACTAATTTTTTGTAATAAGATCATTCGAACGATAAGCTTTGAACCATAAGCCAAAGATGAGGGTATATGCTTTCCGCGCAAGATAATGCATTTCTGGTCACTAGTGAACCCAATACGCCGATGGGTAATTATTTACGCTGCCATTGGCATCCGGTAGCTCTTTCAGAAGAAGTAGCAGCGCCAGATTGCCCTCCTATTCGCGTCAAGGTCATGGGTGAAGACCTATTACTATTTCGGGATACCAATGGCAAAACCGGTTTAATCGAACCGTTTTGCGCCCATCGTGGCGCAGACCTTTTCTTTGGCAGAAATGAAGAGTGTGGCATTCGCTGTATTTATCATGGCTGGAAATACGACATTCACGGTAACTGTATTGATATGCCCAATATCCCTAAAGATGCTGCCTATCATGGGAAGATCAAAATTAAGGCGTATCCCACGCAAGAGTTTGCTGACATGGTTTGGGCTTATATGGGTCCTGCAGACCTACAACCCAAAGACGTTCCTCAACTTGAAGTTGGCCTTGTTCCCCCTAATCAACGCTATGTCACTAAACGCTTAATCGAGTGCAATTGGGTGCATTCGATGGAGGGTGCATTAGATACTGCGCATTTCTCGTTTTTACATATGCCAGCCCCAGCATTTCTCAAAGACGACACTACCAATATTGCTGCTGATGAGAAACGCATCCGCTGGTTGCGCAATGACCCAGCCCCCCGTTTTAAGATCATTGAACATACCGTGGGCTTTCTCATTGGTGGCGCTAGAAATGCTGATCCAGGAGATCACTATTGGCGCCTTACTCAATACATGTTGCCAACCCATTCCATCACTCCTTCAGCAATGCCCAATGAAACCTACTATGGTTACTCTTGGACGCCCATCGATGATCATCATTGTTGGATGTATGTCTATGCTTGGCATCCAGAACATCCCATTCCTGATGAAGAACGCAAAAAATATATCCAAGGTGGTTATGGGCAATTTGCAAAACTAGGCCCAGGCTATGTCCCTCTGCGCAACCGCAGCAATCAATATCTGATGAGTCGTGAAGAGCAAAAAACAATTACATTTACCGGAATTTCAGGAATTGCTGAGCAAGACCAGATGGCTCAAGAAAGTCAGGGCTATATTGTTGACCGCACCAAAGAAAATCTATCACCTACTGATGTTGGCATCATTCGTTTTAGAAAAATCTTATTAGAAGATGCGAAGGCTTATGCCAATGGCAAGAAACCGGAGTCTCCTCACCTGCCTGATGAATATTGTCTACGCGGCGGTGGAGCACATACGAAAGCCAGTTTGTCCTTAGAAGAAGTAATGCAAGAGCGCTTTGACTCCACCACGGGAAAGGTTCATGATGCCAAGCACTAATATTTTTACTGCACTTTTTTTTAGTCTGATTACCTGCTTCTTCAGCACAAGTAGCTTTGCCCAAAATTATCCCAATAAACCCGTGACAGTAATCGTGCCTTTTTCTGCTGGCAGTGCTAGTGATGTGGTAACTCGTGTATTACTGGATAAGGTGAGTAACAATACTGGCACCCGTTTTGTATTTGATAATCGCCCGGCAGCAGGCGGTAATGTTGGAACTGCAGCGCTGGTGCGAGCCGAACCAGACGGCTATACGATTGGAATTAGCACCTCTGGCCCCCTGGCGATTAATAAAATCTTAAATCCAGATCTGGGTTACGACCCTGAAAAAGAGATTCAAGGCATCGCTGTGTTTGCAGTGTTGCCAAATGTGATTGTGGTGAGCTCAACCCTCAATATCAATACTCTTGGTCAGTTAAATGACTATGTACGAAAAAATCCTGACGTAGGTTATGGTTCTGTTGGTAACGGTAGCTCTCAGCACTTAGCTGGTGCCTACTACGAACAACTTGTTGGTGCCAAAATGTTGCATGTGCCCTATCGTGTTACCGCCAATATGGTGACTGATTTAGTAGCTGGTCGCGTTCCAACGAGTTTTCAGTTATTTCCCAATGTTGTTGGACAAATTAATAGTGGCAACGTCAAAGCACTAGCGGTTGCCTCTAATAAACGCTTAGCCGCTATTCCCGATGTGCCCACCGCCGCTGAAGCGGGCCTCAAAGGCTATGAATCTGCTGCTTGGTTTGCGCTCATTGCACCCAAAAACACCCCAAAATCTATTGTGGATAAACTCAATAAGGATGTGAACCAAGCCTTGTCTGACCCCACAGTGCGTGCGAAGTTTTCAGAGCTTGGGGCAGAACCGATGATTGGTCCACCAGAAGATCTCAATAATTTGATGGCATCTGATATTAAGAAGTGGACTGCGATTATTAAAAAGGGTGGTATTACTTTAGAAAAATAATCTGCAGGCGGGATTACTCTTTTTTAAGTCCAGCCGACTGCACTACTGGTCGCAAACTAACGAGTTCTTTGGCAATAAATCCAGTGGCGGCAACTCCCGTGAGATTGGTAATGGGCTGAATGGATATTGAGTTTAATTTTTCTAATAACTCTGGGTTTTTGAGAGCCTTAGTTGTCGCCAATATCAAGGTATTATTCACTTGAGGCGACAGACCCTCAGGTGCTGAGACAATATTCCATAAAGCCGCTTGGAAATCTTTTAAGCCCGTTACCTCATTTACGGTCGGCACATCAGGAATCAAAGGAGATCGCTTAGAGGCCGCAATTGCAACAATTCTTAACTTTTCAGCACGATGTTGTTGAATTAATGAACCTAATGTGTCAACCGTCATATTGACTTGATTGCCAATCAAAGCAGGGATTGCTTGCGCGCTTCCTCTAAAAGGAATGTGCTGGATATCTAGCCCGCCTAATTCATACTTCAAGCGCTCTCCGACAATATGCAAATACGTTCCCTCTCCTGCTGACCCATATTGCAACTTGCCTGGGTTGATACGTGCATATTCAATGAACTCTTTCAAGCCCCCTTTGGTTGTTGGGCTTACTGCAAACACAATAGGCGCATCCCCAACCACGGCAATTTCTGTAAAGTCTTTGATGGAATCATACTGAGGCTTTGGATTAATTAAGCTGTACAGCACATGAGTAGAAGCAGTTCCAAATAACAAGGTATATCCATCTGGGGCGCTGTTTTTCACTTCTAAACTTCCAATTGCGCCACTGGCTCCGCTTTTATTATCGACAACTACAGGTTTTCCCAATTGAGTCGACAAAGCCTGTGCGTACTGTCTTGCAAATTGATCGGTAGGACCACCTGCAGGAAACGGCACTACTAAACGAATTGGTTTAACGGGGTATGTAGAAGATGGGCCTGCGGTCTGAGCAAAGCTCGCCGAGACGGCCAAATAAGATACCAACACCCATAACAGCGATTGCATCAATTTCATTACGATCTCTTATAGTTTTCCGTCATTCCAATTTTCTGCTGGCATCGGCGGCTCCGCAATAAAGCCAGCCGATTTAATGGACTCAATAGCGCAGTATTCATCTTTATCTGATGCATCACCACTAATTCCAACGGCGCCAATTGCTACTCTGTCTTGATTCACAATCAACACACCGCCTGGGGTAGGAATAAATCTGCCACCAGATGCAGCTGATAAAGCTGCTTGAAAACTAGGCCGATCAGATAATCTATCTCGGATAGTTCTAGTTGGCATTCCCATCCCAAGAGATGCCCAAGCTTTACCAATGGCAATATCGTGACGCAAGATACCACAACCATCTTCTCTTTTAAAAGAGACTACATGCCCACCAGAATCCAATACCACCACTGCCAATGGCAAAAGTTGATGTTTTGAACGCAATCTTAGAGCCTCATCAATGATCCGTTCAGCATCAGCTAAAGTAAGACTTGAATGATTTGCAATGAGCTTTTCAGCCATGGTTTTTGCTCCGGTTCACTAATTACTTTTATTTTTTAAAGCTTCTTCTAGCTGGGTAATTTTATTTTGCATTGCAGCCATCTTGGCATTGAGCGCGCCCACATTTAAGAAAGTTTCATCCGCTACAGGCGCTTTGAGGTTATTACCCCAACCTAGCCAAGCTGAGTCATATACTTTGACCTTCTTAAAGCCTAAAGTCTTTAATACCACTGCCGTTTCAGCAGCGCGCACCCCGCTTTGGCAATACACCACTGTCTCTTTATCAGGATCGAGATTGGCATACAGTTTTTTAAGATCTGTTTGATTTTTCAGTGCCATACCGGAGTTATCAGCAACCTGTTTTTTACCCAACTTAATCGCGGTCGCCGGATCTTGCCAGTTGTCCTCAAAAGGAATATTGATGGAATTGGGAATATGGCCACCGCGAATAGCTCTGACATCTTTGCCCGAAAATTCATCGGGAGTTCTGGCATCAATAATTTGTACTGACTTTGATTGAGCAATCTTGAGCATCTCCTCATTGCTAACTACTAACTGAGGCTGAGCTACTAGTGCGACGGATACCGGTGGTAAGGCTTGGCGCTCTTTTTGCATTGGTAAACCCGCTTGCTTCCAACCATCAATGCCATCGTGATAAATCTGCGCATTTTTTCCGCCAAAGTAATTGATAGTGTACAAACCAAAATAGGCATAGGGATTGCCCCGCGCACCATAAACTACAACATCTTTATTCACATCTAATCCGGCACTGTTAAAGAGCTTCTGGATTTGTTCTGTAGGAATGTAGTCTTCCTTATTTGGATCGCGAAGTGTGCCGCCGACTTCACCAATATTGATTGCGCCTGGGATGTGGCCTTCTAAATAACTCTTTTCATCACGCACGTCCCAAATGATCGCACCGCGCGCAACTGCCTGCTGCATCTGATCGGTTTGGATAATGGCTATTTTTTGCTGAGCAAATGCCAGGGAAAAAATAGATGCCAATACGATTGCTAATAATGATTTCACTGTACTTCCTTTAATTAAATAGATTTAAAAGCCCACATAAGGGATAACAAATAAGCAGCGCCAAAAATACCTTGTATCAGAATAGCATTATTTGAATTCCCAAAGGCTTTAGATGTAAAAACTTTTGACCATTTTTTATTCAGAAAATTCAATGGTCCCAGATGCTCCAATTTAAGGAGGGTGGCGATGGTTGGGTCCAAGAGATTGGATACTTTCTGACTCCCACACCTAGTCGGCTCCAGATGTAAGCAACTAGAAAAATAATAGTGACACCCAGTAATACTGTGACACCAAGATGAATAAAAGTCGCATGGGCCTGAATCATAATGAGCGGGTTTGCACCTGCGGGCGGATGCACACATCTCACCACCAATAAGATGCCGATCGTTACTACTAAAGCAATAATGTAGACCCAAAAGGCATCGCCAAATAATTGATAAGCCAAGATGCCTACTAGGCTACTAATAAGATGCGCGCCAAAGACTGCTCTGGGCTGCGCAGCCGGGGCAGTAGTCAGAGCAAATAAAAAAAGTGTGGTGCCGCCCAATGAGGCTAACAATAGTGGGGAGTTGGTTTTTGTCACCCACAAGGCAAGAGAAATCGCGACAGAAGATCCGAGCAATACCCAAAGCAAGCGCAGCAAACGTGTTTTCATTGCCTCATCATAAGCGCTTGATCAAAGATAGCCTAAAGCGCTTTTGCTCAACGAGAGCCAATAGCCTCTTCAGTAAACTTAGCCACTTTCAAGAAAGCCTCATCTGCTTTGTAATTGCCCATCAGCTGAATACCTAAGGGCAACCCATTGGCAGACTTACCTACTGGAATATTGATTGCCGGAATCCCTAAAAGACTACCTAGGGCGCAGAATGAAGGATCACCGGTCCAGCTCAAGCCTTTGGGGGCTTCACCAGTTGCTGGGGCTAATAAAAGAGCATCAACGTCTTTGAATAACTCACCAACAGAGTGACGTAATTTGCTTTGCACTGCTAAGGCCGCTTCATATTGCGCCTGGGAATATTCTGCTCCCTTGGTGGCGGTCTCTTTAATATTTTCACAAAGAAGTTCTTGATTATTTTCCATGTGTTTTTGATGAATGTGCGCAACATCAAAGCCCATGATCGTTGGCATTTGATCAATGCCCTCCCAGTATTGCGCAGGGATCTCCATTGTTTTTACGCTCACGCCAGCCTGCTCTAACTTTTCAACTGCGAACTGCAGCGTTTGCTGTTGCTCGGCGCTCATTAAGTGATCAAACGGTGTTTTAAGTAATGCTATTTTGGGCGCATGCGCTAACTTCAAATCAGGTATGACAATTTGGGCTGTTTTGGCACTGCCATCTTTGAGCAATTGAAACGCAAAAGCGGCGTCCTCAACAGAGCGAGTAAAAAATCCAATGTGATCTAAAGAATAAGCAAACGGGTGGACACCTTCTTTGATGATTGATCCAAAGCTAGGCTTAAAGCCCACCACGCCACAAAACGCTGCCGGACGCACAATCGAGCCTACTGTCTGAGAACCGACGGCAAGCGGCAGAATACCGGCAGCTACTGAAGCGGCAGATCCACTAGAAGAGCCTCCTGGGGTATGTTCCGAATTCCAAGGGTTCACTGTTGGCCCTGGGGTTCTCCATGCAAATTGGGTCGTCACGGTCTTACCAAAAATCAGCCCGCCCAATGCCCGAATTCTTTGCACAATCGGCGCATCTTCCTGGGGACGATGATTAGCGTAAATTGGTGAACCATTGGTGGTGATTAAATCTTGGGTATTAATAATGTCTTTAATTCCAATCGGAATACCTGACAAAGGTCCAGGCGCAATCGCCTTTTTTAAATCCTCTAAAGTGTTTCTGGAAACAAAGGCTTTTAAGTTAGGCTCTAATTGATTGGCTAGCTCAAATGATTGCGTTAACAAAGCTTGTGGGTCAAGTTTGCCTTCGCTGATCTGCTTGACCGCTGCAATTAAACCAAGGGGTTTGCCCTGTTGCTCACTCATATTCATTTCCTAATGTTTTGCCAATCCATGATCAGATCTTCAAAGAGCTGGGTGGCGTCAGTAATGTTGTCGACATAGCAAAACTCATCGGTCTGGTGCGCCATCTCGGGTTGGCCAGGGCCTAGAATCACTGTCGGGGGGTTGCCAATGACCGGCTTTAAGGCTGAAGCATCAGTAAAGTACGAAACCGTTTTTTCAACAGGTCGCACGCCATTGATCTTTTCGCAGCGATCAAACACGCTTGCCATCCAAGGATAACTCGCAGGGGTATAGACCCCTTCGATATCAATAATAGTATCGAGACGCACAATCGGCCCCAATGCTTTGCAAAGACAACCGTAGATATGGGCATGACTTTGCCCTGCCACTGTCCGGATATCTAAAGTCATTTCAGCGGCATCAGGTACAGAGTTAATATTTAAACCCGCTTTCGCAGTGCCTACGTTTAAGGTGCCCTGGCCCATCAAGGGATGCGCTGGTGTATCAAAGGTAAATTTCTCTAAAGTTAATGCCGCATTGGCTAACTTATAAAAAGCATTCTCACCACGCTCTGGCATCGATCCGTGCGCGGTAACGCCTTCGGTTGAGGCCTTGAGCCAATAAGCCCCTTTATGACCGATGAGAGGCTCGTTGGCAGTAGGCTCAGCTACTACAAAAGAGCCTGCTGGTCCTAAAAACTCGAGGATCTCTTGACTGGCCGCTAAATGAAAGGCGCCTTCACAACCTGTCTCTTCGCCTGCGGTAATAATCAAACTCACACCGCTACCTGCTTTAGCAGCCTGGGCAGTCTTCATCGCTGCCACCACAAATGCAGCAACACCACTTTTCATATCACTAGAGCCGCGACCAAATAATTTGCCATCTTCAATCAGGCCGGCAAATGGCTCATGCTTCCATGAGCGGGCGCCTAAGGGAACAACATCCACGTGGCCAGTAAAGCAGATGCTGGGATTGCCAGCGCTGCAAGATCCAATTTTGGCAACTAGACTCATACGCCGCGGAGCAAACTCAATTTTGCGACATTCAAAACCGGCAGACTCTAAGATCGATGCGAGGTAATTACAGACTTGGTCTTCATTACCCGGGGGATTGACTGTATTAAAACGAATTAACTCTTGGGTTAATGCAATCGGATCAGGAATAGTCATTATCTGTTTTACTCAAACTGAAGTGGTTAAGGGTGTTTAGCCAAAATAAGCCGCTTGGACTTCTGCATTTTCAGCCAGCTCAGTAGCGCTTCCTTGAGCAACCACCTGCCCTTTAGCAATCACATAACCTCGATGGGCAATCGCTAGGGTTTGGCGCACGTTTTGCTCAACGAGTAACACGGTGGTACCCATTTGATTAATCTCTTTGATGATCTTGAAATTCTCTTTTACAAACAAAGGTGAGAGCCCTAAAGAGGGTTCATCAAAAATGAGTAGTTCGGGAGAACTCATTAGACTGCGGCCAATCGCTATCATCGCCTGCTCACCACCAGACATAGTTCCCGCTAATTGATTAGCGCGTTCTGCCAGGCGTGGAAATAAAGTCTTCACCCGCTCGCGGCGCTCTTGTATGACTTTTTGATCGCTCACGAGATACGCACCTGCCGAGAGGTTTTCATCAACCGTCATCCGCGGAAATACCCGGCGACCCTCAGGTACGCAAGCGATACCTTGTTCAATAATGCGATGGGTGGGCAGATGGGTGATATCGGCGTCGTTAAAAATAATCTTGCCACGATTGGCTGGCGTTAAACCCAAAATTGAACGAATCAGGGTGGATTTACCAGCGCCATTAGCACCCAAGATACACGTGATCTGTCCGCGCTCGACCTTGATCGATACGTCCTCTAAGACGTCAATGCGATCGTAGGCTGTATAGATGTGATCGATGTCTAGTAAGGCCATGATTATTCCTGCCCCAGATAGGCAACCTGAACTTCACGGTTACTCACAATTTCTTCATAAGTGCCTTCGGCAATTTTCTTGCCGTAGTTGAGCACAATGCAGCGCTCAGTCATACGCTGAATCAAGCTCATTTCGTGCTCAATCAAAATAATCGTAAATGGTTTAATTTTGCTGCGGACCTGCAAAATATCATTCATGACCTCTGCAGTCTCATCATGGGTCATACCCGCTGATGGCTCATCTAATAACAAGAGATCAGGCTCACTGATTAAGGCTCGGCAAATTTCAATCCGACGCCGATCAATCATTGGCAGACTAGCTACAGGCTCAAATATTTTGGCTGCTAGTTTGGGGTTAAACGTTAATAGCAAAGCGCTGACTTGCTCGACAACGCGGTCATACTCTTTTTCAAATCGATCGCGGGCAAACAAGTTAAAGATCAGTCCGGTATTTAGCCTGCGATTATCGCCAATCGCGATGTTGTCAAATACCGTCAAAGGCAATGACAAACGGGAGCGCTGAAACGTTCTCGTGATCGCATGCAGGTAGACTTCTTGCGCAGTCGCATCGGTGATATTCTCGCCCCGAAAACTCACGTTCCCAGAGCTCGCGCGATATAGGCCCGTGATGACGTTAAAAAAAGTGGTCTTGCCTGAACCGTTTGGACCTAATAGACCTAGGACTTCACCTTCATTGACATGCATGGTTAGGTCATCTAGCGCAGTAACACCACCAAATCGCATAGTCAGGTTGTTGGCTTCTAAAATTTTGGCAGCATTCATCGTAGCGCTCATTCTGACTCTCCCACCTTCTTGCTTGGGAAGTAGTTCCGAATTCTTCTAGGAAGCAGGCCATCTGGGCGAAAGAGCAAAATCAAAATCACCACAATGGCATATAACAAGAAACGGTATTCCTGAATAAATTGCAGCTTCTCTGGGAGAATGACCACAATGGCTGCCGCTGGAATAATGCCCCAAGGATTTCCAATGCCGCCCAAAATCACAATCGAGACCAAAATGAGCGAGTCTGCAAAAGTAAAGTTATTGGGCGCGACATAAGCTGTCATCATTCCGTATAGGGCGCCTGCAAGGCCGGCCAGTAAATTGCCAAGAGTAAAGGCGACGATTTTCCAATGCGCAATATTGACCCCAAAAGTTGAGGCTGCAATCTCATCGGTGCGCACCATATCCATACTCAAGCCTATCCAGGAGCGCTCTAAATTTCTGGTGATACGAAAAGCGACAATGAGCAAAATCAAGGCGATGAGCAAGTACGGAATATAGAAGGAGAGTTCAATTCCTCCAATCTGAATACCTTCAGAAAGATTCCAACCAAAGATTGTCAGTGGCGGAATTTTTAAGCCTTGTGGTCCGCCCAAGGTATCGTTCACCTCTAAAAAATTCCGGAACAAGATTCCAAAAGCAATCGTCACTAAAGCGGCGTAATGACCTCGTGTTCTGAGCACAGGGTAAATCAAGATTGAGCCAATTAAGGCAGAGACAGCTGCCGCAATAAACAAGACCAGTAAATGAGGCACTGCTGTATGGGTAGCCAAGACTGCTGCGGTATAGCTGCCAATGCCAAAAAAGGCAGCGCCCGCAAAATTAACAATCCCCACATAGCCAAACTGAATGTTTAAGCCCAAACACACTATGGAATAAATCAAGACCGTTGCCAACATCAACAGTGCAAAGTGGGAGTTATAAAACACCACCATCGCAATCAAGACACCAGCCACAGAGGCAACTGCCGGAAAATGAGGATGTTGACTCACTGCATTAGCAAGGCGATCCATCAAGCCCATCTTCTTACCCACTACGCTTGCGATAAAAGCGACGGCCACCAAAATACCTACTTCTAACTGGTTTTCAGCACCTAACAATAAGAGGCTATAAATGAGGAAAACAATAAAACTGGAGATCAATAACTTCATACTTACACCCGCTCACTTGATTTTTCAGAAATCAAGCCGGTTGGCTTTAATCCCATGATGATGATGATCACCGTAAATGCAAATACATCTTTATAGGCACTAGGTACGCTAGGCAAAATCGCGGGCAACATAACCGCCCCAACCGTTTGAAGCGCAGCAAATAAGAAGCCGCCCACAATAGCTCCATAAAAATTACCTAAACCGCCAACAACTGCAGCTGAAAAGCCAATCACCCCGAGCAATAAACCCATACCGAAATTTACTTCGTTGTAATACAGGCCGTTCATCAGGCCCGCTAAAGCAGCTAGCGCTGAACCAAGCATAAAAGTAATTAGCACAATCTGGTGAAAATTAATTCCCATAATGCGTGCTGTCTCACTATCTTGTGCAACCGCCCGGATCGCTAAACCAATTTTGCTTTTGGTGATGAGTCTTTGAACGGCAATGATAGTAATGATCCCTGTTGCCAAAAGAATCAAACTATCAGAGCGCAAAGTGAACTCTCCTAAAGCGATACCATCGGTTGGCAGCAATCGAGGGAAAGGTTTTGGATTAGAGCCATTGGGATAGAACAAGCGAACCATTTCACGCAATGCCAGACCTAACATTAAGGTCACGAGCAAAGTATTAATCGGGGGCGCCTTTTGCAAAGGCAAGATGAGGTAGCGAGCAATAACAGCTCCCAAAAATGCTGCTACTGAGAGGCTGACTAAAACTAGTATCAGCAGTTGTAACCAGGGAGACTCAAAAGTTCCCGCGATGCCGATATAGGTGGTGAGGCCAGCAAAAGCCCCCACCATCAAAATATCGCCATGCGAAAACTTAATGACATCGAGTACACCAAAGTAGAGGGTAAAACCCACCGCCACAATTGCATAAATCACACCCAACATCAAACCATTGAGTAGGTACTGCAAAAAAATATCAAATGACATGCAAGCTTACCCTCTTTGACTTCTGTAAAAAATCAAAAGAGCTTATTGACCTAATTTACGTTGCCCCTTAGCGTACTGGCTGTCTTCCCACACCACCCACTTACCATCCTGGGCAACATATTTAGAGATCAGAGGAACGATGTTTTGACGGTGATCATCAAAACTAACCTTACCGATTACCGTTTCAACGTTTTGAGTGTTATTCAATACTGCCATCACTTTTTTACGATCAGGACCTGCTTTTTCAATTGCAGCCATGATGAGGTTTGCAGCAGTGTAGGCAAATGGACCATAAGCCTCAGGTGCATCTGGATATTTTTGTTGGTTGTACTTAGCAATAAACTCAAGACCGCCAGGTAATTTTTCCCAAGGAGCGCCTTCGATAAAAGAGAGGGAACCTTCAGAGAGCTTGCCCAAGCCTTCAATATAGGCGTCAGATTTAATACCAGAGGTACCTTCAAAGACGGCCTTAATTCCTAAGCGATCCATTTGTGTACGAATACGAATACCAATCGGTGTCAGGCCGCCAAAGTAAACCACTTCTGGTTTTAACTCTTTAATCTTGGTGAGCTCTGCAGTGAAGTCCTGCTGATCAGCTGTTACTCCAAATGTACCGAGGATTTGTCCACCATTTTTATTGAGGTACTGGCTGAAATACTTGTTATGTCCTTTACCGTAATCAGTAGTGTCATGAATGATTACCCACTTTTTATAACCGAGGCCAGTTAAAAACTTGGCAGCAACTTCGTTTTGATTAATCATCGTGCCGTTCACGCGATGAATTTCTTTGTAGTCATTGCCATAGGTAATTTCTGGAAGCACCGCGCCCCACACCATGACTGGCAAACCAAACTTGTGATAAACGTCTACGGTACTCATCGCTACTGCTGAGCAATAGTGAGTCACGCCCGCGATAATGGAGTTATCCGAAGCAATCTTGGTAGCCACTTGTACGCCTACGTTCGGCTTACATTCATCATCAGCTGACACCAATTCATATTTGTATTTCGCATTGGGGTCTTGGTTTTTGAGTCGAACCGCTAAGTCAGCAGAGTTTCGTCCACCAATACCATTGGCTGAAACGCCCCCAGTTAAAGGCCCAATATAGGCAATCTTGACAGTATCTTTTGCAGACACATTGGCAGAAAGGCCAATGACTAATGCTGCCAGCAATGTAGAAATGCGTGATTTCATGCTTAATCTCCTTAGTTTTGGTAGTACTTTTTTCCAGTGTAGCAAAGCTTTGCAAATGGCATGCATTGCTGGGCATCTTCGATTCTATAAAGGTGATTGCTTGGATTTTTAGGAAATTGACTGTATTAGTGCATGAAATGCTTAGATAGGTGCATGCACCCTAATAAGCACTCTATTGAATAGGACGCCTCAATGAAGGCATCTTCTGCCTTACTAGAATATATCTGGCTCAGGAACCGGCTTCCCAAAGCCAGTTTCCAGGAAGTCAAAATCACACCCGTCTTCTGCTTGCAAGATATGTTGGCTAAACATCCAACCATAACCACGTTCATATTGAGGTACTGGTGGTGTCCATTTGGCTTTTCTGTGAGCCAGATCCTCATCACTAATCTCTAAATGAATTTTGCGATTAGGCACATCGACAGTGATAAGGTCACCCGTTTTAATGAGGGCTAATGGACCGCCGATATAAGACTCTGGTGAGGCATGCAATATGCAGGCGCCATAACTAGTGCCACTCATGCGTGCATCCGATAAACGCAACATGTCGCGCACGCCTTGCTTTACCAACTTCACCGGGATAGGTAACATGCCCCACTCTGGCATACCTGGTCCACCTTTTGGTCCGGCGTTTCTGAGAACGAGAATATGGTTTTCAGTGACGTCAAGATTTTCATCTTCAACGGCTTTTTTCATTTCGGGATAGCTATCAAATACTAAGGCTGGGCCAGTATGTTTTAAGAACTTTTCAGCACAGGCGCTGGGTTTAATCACTGCGCCACCCGGAGCGATATTGCCTTTGAGTACAGCGAGCGCGCCCTCTTGATAGATTGCATTACTCAGCGGTCTAATAACGTCTTCGTTATGCACCTCTGCGTTTTGAATATTCTCACCAATCGTCTTGCCGGTGACCGTCATCGCGCTGAGGTTGAGATGAGAGCCCATTTGTTTGAGCAATGCAGGCATGCCACCAGCGTAATAAAAGTCTTCCATCAGATATTGATCGCCACTAGGACGGATATTGGCTATCACTGGAACTTTTCTGCTGGCCAAATCAAAATCTTCTAAGCTCACGGTGCATTCTGTACCGGCACGCCGCGACATCGCAATTAAATGAATGATGGCGTTTGTACTGCAACCCATCGCCATCGCTGCATTAATGGCATTAAGAAAGCTTGTCTTGTTTAAGATTTTTGCAGGAGTGAGGTCTTCCCACACCATCTCGACAATTCTTCTGCCACAAGCTGCAGCCATACGTGGGTGACTGGCATCCGCTGCCGGAATACTAGATGCACCAGGTAATGTGAGACCTAATGCTTCAGCAATACCCATCATCGTTGCAGCAGTGCCCATTGTCATACAAGTTCCATGACTGCGAGCAATGCCGCCTTCAACTTCGAGCCACTGCGCTTCAGAGATATTACCAGCGCGGCGTTCATCCCAATACTTCCAGGCATCAGAACCCGAACCTAACACTTTGCCTTTCCAATTGCCGCGCAGCATCGGACCAGCAGGCAAGTAAACAAATGGTAGTCCAGCAGATAATGCGCCCATTACTAAACCGGGAGTAGTTTTGTCACAGCCACCCATCAGCACTGCACCATCGATTGGATGAGAGCGAATCAGCTCTTCGGTTTCCATCGCGAGCATATTACGATAGAGCATGGTGGTCGGTTTGACGTATGTCTCTGAAAGCGAAATTGCTGGCAGTTCAATTGGAAGCCCACCGGCTTGCAAAATACCACGCTTGACATCTTCCACGCGTTGCTTGAAATGCGTGTGGCAAGGATTGATGTCTGACCAAGTATTCACAATGGCAATCACGGGCTTGCCAGACCAATCCTCAGGACCGTAGCCCATTTGCATAGCACGCGAGCGGTGTCCAAATGAGCGCAAATCATCGGGCTCAAACCAACGGGCACTGCGCAGGGATTCTTTGGTCTTTTTGGACATTGTTTTAGGCACTCGTTTGAATAGCCCTATATTAATGCCTGATATGAAGGAAAGGGTATACCTGCACTTGTTTTCTGGCAGCCAATTAATTACCCTAGCTTTCAACACTAATAGAGATATTTATTCACAAGGATCTATCAATGACTGGGCATTCCTTCTTTACTATGTTCACTAAGCTAAATAAGGCATTTCTGATTGGCGCCCTCTTATGCGCCAGTCATCTTCCAGTATTCGCTCAGTCCGAATATCCAAGCAAGCCCGTCAAAATTATTGTGCCCTTTCCGCCTGGTGGGACTACTGATCTGATGGCGCGAATTTCTGCAGAACAACTAACCAAAATATTCAAGCAAGCCTTTGTAATTGAGAACATCGGTGGTGGTGGTGGCGTCATTGGTGCTGAGAGAGCTGCTGGTGCACCAGCTGATGGCTATACCTTAGTCATGACTGGCGTGGGTCAAAACGCGGTTGCCCATGGCTTGGATCCCAATCTTAAATATGACTCTATAAAAGACTTTGCCCATATTTCTTTAATTGATTTAGGTCCTAATGTGTTGGTCGTCAACCCAGATCGTCCATTTAAGACACTCAAAGATATTGTTGATTTTGCACGCAAGAATCCTGGCAAGCTGGACTATGGGTATACCTATGCATCTTCAGGTCACATGGCAATGGAGCTACTGCGTCAAGCAACCAACACCTGCGCTGATGTAAAGAACAAAACGAACTGCAATCCGCTACCGATTGTTGGCATTCCGTATCGTGGTGGTGGCCCACTCATGAACGCCATCCTCGCCAATGAAATCCCGATGATCTTTATTAATCAAGATGCGGCTTTGCCCTATGTTGCCTCAGGTAAATTGCGCCCGATTGCGGTGAGCAGTTTGCAACGCAATGCGCTCTACCCTACTGTGCCTACCGTGGCAGAAAGTGGTTACCCAGGATTTCAGGCGCTCTCATGGGCTGGGATTAGTGCTCCCAAAGGAACACCTAAACCTGTCTTAGATAAGTTAGAGGCCGCCATGATCCAGGCTTTGCAAACCCCTGAAGTCAAACAACGCATTGAGTCAGTGGGCTTTGTGATTCCACCCTTGGGTGTGAATGCTTATAACAATTTCTTAAAGTCTGAAATTGAGCTTTGGACTACATTGATTAAGAAGTCAGGGATTAAGCCAGAGTAAGCCGAAGTAAACCTAGCTCGTACTAGTGCTCGCTTTAGTCCACCGTGATTTTTGCTTTCTCAACCACCTTGGCCCAACGACTCTGCTCAGTCTTGATGAAGGCACCAAACTGAGCGGGTGTATCCCCCACTAAAACCGCGCCATCTTCAAGCATCTTCTTAGAGTCTTCTTTTGACTTCAGTGATTTCGCGATCTCTTTTTGCAATTTATCAATCACTGGTTGTGGTGTACCGGCGGGCACGATAATTCCATACCACTGCGAAGTCTCAAATCCTTTGTAACCAGACTCTGCAATAGTGGGCACATTTGGCAATACCTTTGAACGCTCGGATGATCCAATCGCCAATGGTCTTAAGGTATTACCTTTAATCTGCCCCATTAATGAAGGTAAGCCGTTGAAGGTTGCCTGAATTTGACCGCCAATGAGGTCGGTAAGCATTGGTCCAGAGCCTTTATAAGGTACATGCACTAGATCAATTCCGGCTTCAGAAGAAAAGTATTCCATCGCCAAGTGACCAGCACTTCCATTGCCTGCAGATCCATAATTAATCTTGCCCGGATTCTTTTTGGCGTCTGCCACGAGATCAGCCAAAGTCTTGTAATTACTTTTCTCGCTCACCGCAATCACGTTCGGAACTTTTGCTACCAAGCTTACTGGCGCGAAATCTTTATTGGGATCGTAAGGAAGTTTTTTACCAAAGAGTGCAGGATTCACGGCCAAGGTTCCAACGTGACCCAATATCAAAGTGTAGCCATCGGGGTTAGCACGCTTGACCTCTTCCATAGCGATATTGCCAGCGCCACCAGGCTTGTTATCAACATACACAGATTGACCTAAGCTAGTGCTGAGGCTACTAGCCACAGAGCGCGCAATGATCTCTGAGGTGCCACCTGTAGCAAATGGCACCACTAAACGAATCGACTTTTCGGGGTAATCCGCATTGGCGAGCGAAGCGCTAATAAGCGTTAACAGAGTGAAGAGAATTTTTAACATGACTTCTTTCTACTCTAGATGCTTTGTTCTGATAAGGCATTCATCCATCAGAATCTGTTCCATCTTTAGTCGGCTTTCTCAATCGCGATCCCAGCATCTTTAGCAGTCTTACCCCAGCGCTCATACTCAGTCTGCATAAGCTTGGTGGCTTGTGCGATGGTACCTGGGCTAGGTTCAATGCCAATCTTCATCAATGCCTCTTTAGTAGCTTGGGTTTCGAGCGCTTTGTTAAGACTTTGATTGAGTGTTTGCAACACTGCTGGACTGGTTTTCTTGGGTGCCACAATTAAGTGCCAACCACTCATTATCACTGGATAACCTTGTTCTTGAAAAGTCTGAACATCGGGGGCGCTAGCAAACCGTTGACTAGTAGTAATGCCTAAGATTTTGACTTTGCCACCTGCTGCCTGCGGTAAGGCAACTGAAAGCGGGACCATCATTGCTTGCACTTCATCTGCCGCAATAGCGGTAATCGCTGGAGCCGCACCCTGAAATGGAATATGGACAAGATCAATACCAGCTACCTGATTGAACTTTTCAAAGGTAATTTGCGACGTACTACCTACACCCCATGATGAATAATTCATTTTTCCAGGTACACTTTTTGCCAGAACAACAAACTCTTTGATATTTTTAGCAGGCAACTTTGGATTAACTACCAATGCAAAAGGGAAATTGCCTACCAAGCCCACGGGAGTAAAGTCTTTAAGTGGATCATAGTTAATCTTTTTATAAACATGGGGATTAATTGCCAGACTCTCAGGTGTACCTAATAACAAGGTATAGCCATCTGGATTAGCGCGTGCCACAAACTCAGCGCCAATAAGAGTATTGGCACCAGGTTTGTTTTCTACGATCACACCTTGACCCAATTGTTCAGTCAATCCCTGCCCAATAGTGCGAGCAGAGTTATCAACATTACCTCCTGCAGTAAAAGGAACAATCAAGCGAACTGGTTTATCTGGAAATGGCACGGCATGAGTAATAGAGACAATACTCAAACTGAGCGCCAATGTGCCCAGATACTGTTGAAATCGCTTCACCTTAATACCTCCCAGAAAGTAATCCGCCAAAATGCTCAATGCTGCTATTCACTTTTGCAACTTGGAGCGCATTCCACATCGTCGCAGCAATACTCGAAATTACTGGCTTACCTGTCTCAGCCTCGCCTTGCGCCAGAATATCTATCGTCGGCATTCCAACACCGCTCACAAAAATAGCGTCTGCGTCAGGGCTATTGACTTGATGCACTAGTTGGAGCGCACGCTCAGTAGTTTCATCATAAATATTTTTAACACCAGGTAAGTGCCCGAAACTCACTACTTCAAAACCGTAGGTCTCTAATAGATTTTTGCAACGCAAGGTATTTTGCTCGCTATAAGGTGTGCCAAAGGCAATTCTTTTTGCTTTGATCTGATGCAGTGCTTTCACAACACTACCAAAGGCAGTAATGAAAGCTACTTGATATTGATCCTCTAGCTTTTGAATTAATTCAGCTTCGCCAGTTTTACCAAGGGTGTAACTACTAGCGGTATGCGCCATCGCTACCACCGCAGGTTTTACGAGTTTCAGAAGCTCAATGTTTTCAGGCAAATGATCGATTTGTGCTTGATTGCGTTCATCTTGCCCCTCAAGACTTCCAGTTTCACCATGAGCCACCATGCGCGTAAAGTGAATGGAATACTCCGGACCGGCCATCTTGATGACTTCACCTTCGGTATTGGGGTTTCCTGGTGGAATCAAAAAACCTAAACGAGGCAATGTTTTATTCATGATGACTTACTAATCTTCTTCATTTTTTCTCTTGCTCTGTTTACGAAAACTTCTTTTCTAATGCATCGTAGTCTTCTTTTTTCACAACGCTTTGGCGCTCTGCAAAAGTGGCTACTAATGCAGAGTCTTCTTTGAGCTCACCAGTTTTCTTGAGATGCTCTAAGGCATTGCTCATACCGCGGACTGCGCCCTGCAAAGTAGCGTTAGCGTAAAGCACGATTCCAAAACCCATTGCAGCGAGGTCTTTGGCTGGCAATGATGGTGTTTTACCACCAATGACAATATTAATCAGCTGTGGGCAATATGTTTGTGCTGCGATGAGTTTCATTTCTTCTACGCTCTCTGGTGCCTCAATGAATGTCATATCTGCACCAGCTTGCGCATAGCTTTGCGCTCGTTCGAGTGCATCTTCAAACCCATAAACAGATCTAGCATCGGTTCTGGCGATGATTAAAAAATCATCGTGGGTGCGCGCATCGACTGCAGCTTTAATCTTGCCGCACATCTCTTCTTTGCTAATGATCGTTTTACCTGCAAAGTGGCCGCAACGCTTAGGCATGGCTTGATCTTCGATTTGCACCGCATTCGCACCTGCACGCTCGAGCACTTTAATAGTGTGATGAACATTGACTGCATTCCCAAAGCCAACATCAATGTCCACAATGAGAGGAAGTCGAATCACATCTCGAATGGCAGCCGTGTGCGCCGCAACATCATTCAAGCCAATAAAGCCCAGATCCGGAACACCATAGAACTGATTGGTGAGACCTGCCCCACTGAGATAGACTGCCTCAAAGCCAGCATCTTCAATCACTCTAGCAGCTAGGGCATTGCCCGCTCCTGGCACTAGCAAGCCTCTTCTCTCATTAATTAGCTTGCGCAACCTCGTACCTAAGTGCATTGGGCCATCTTGCTGCGGCATGGTAGTCTCCTTTTTACAGAATTATAAGGATGAACCGAGAGACAGATGCAAGAAAAACAGGTCGTCACTGGAATTGATTGCCACGCTCACGTCATGGCGGTGGACCTTCCTTTGGCTCCTGAAATCCATTCTCGCCCGATGCGCGATGTCAGCGCTGAAGAATATCTTTCTGTTTTGGGTGCGCATGGCATTTCTCATGGGGTACTAACAGCGCCCAGTTTTTATGGTTCTAACAACACCCTCTTATTAGAAGCACTCCGTCGCTACCCCAATACACTCCTTGGCACGATCATCGCCGATCCAAGTTTGCCTAAATCTGATTTAGAGCGCCAATTGCTATCGATGCGAGAGCTTGGTGTTGTAGGTATTCGTCTTAACTGGATTAAAAAGAAATCTATTCCCGATATCGATAGCTCTGAATATCGAACCTTACTGGGTTTAGCAAAAGACCTTGGTCTGCATATCGAGTTATTTTTAGAGGATCACCTGCAGGCATATGTCGTTCCTCAAATTTTGGCAAGCGGCGCTACTGTGGTTCTGGATCACTTTGGCAATCCTGATCCAAAACTCGGCATTCATAGTCCCTCCTTTCAGAATACTTTGCGAGGTCTTGATACTGGCAAGCTATGGGTCAAGCTTTCTGCGCCATATCGCTTAGGCTATTTAGATGGCGTTAGCATTGAGCCCTACATCGATGCTTTGATCGCAGCAAATCCAAAACAATTGGTCTGGGCTAGCGATTGGCCCTGGCTTAGCCATGAAAATTTATTTACTTATACTGATTGCATCGACTGGATTCAGTCAGCAGTTGACGATCCGGCAATTTGGGAAGATATTTTCATCAATAACCCTAAAACGCTTTTTCATTTTTAGACTAGGACACTCCTATGTGCCACTCTCTCCTTCAAAAAATTACTAAATGTCTATTTGGTCTGAGCGCTATCTGTTTATTGCAAAGCCCATTATCTGCACAAACAGTGACTAAATTGATTGTGCCTACTGCACCTGGCGGCGGTACTGATGCACTTTTTAGAGTAGTGTCAAAAGATGCGCAGCGTTTTATCGGTGGACCAATCAGTATTCAGAACGTTCCTGGTGCAGGCGGCACGATTGGTCTTGCCCAAGTAGTGAACTCTGCGCCTGATGGCTATACGCTTGCTGGCGTGTGGCCTTCACCGGTGACAGTGGTTCCACAGACCAGTAAAGCACCCTACACCCCAAGTGACTATATTCCGGTGATTCAGCTCTCTACTGCGCCTTATATCTTTTGTGTGCGCCCTGACTTTCCGGCAAATGATGGTAAATCCTTGATGGAAGAGCTGCGTAAGAATCCTAAAAAATATACCTACGGCACTGATGGCCTAGGTGGCCCAGCACAGCTAGCTGCTGAGCGCATTTTTAGACCACAGAATATTGAAGCGGTTGATGTTCCCTACAAAGGCGCTGGTGAAACTATTATTGGTTTCTTATCCAATCAGATTGATATTTATGTGGGTTCTATTCCACCGGTAATACAACATGCCAATATTGGCAAGGCGAAATGTCTCTTAGTTTCCTCTGTGAACAGAAATGCACAGTTTCCTAACGCAAGCTCATTAAAAGATATTGGTCTTGCAAAAGAAGAGACTTTGCTTTGGCGCATTATCTTAGCCCCTAAAGGCACTAAACCTGAACGCATCAATCAAATTGTTCAGGCTTATAGCAAGGCAATGAAAGAGTCTGACACATTGCGCTATTTAGATGAAGTTGGTGAGTCCTCTGCAATCTTAACTGGCAAAGAACTACAAGATAAACTCAATCAAGAGTACGCCGCATTTAGCCAGATCGCGAAGACCTTGAATATGCGTTAAGCTAATTCTTGGCGTCGCTGTTTCGCGACCTCTTGTAGTCTTAAGCAATCAGGGTTAGGTGTTCCATCCTCGTTGAGGATATTAAATTCTCGGCAAGGACTGGGACGCTGCTCATAGATAGAGCAACGCCAGCCTTCTGCTTGGGTATGTCGTAGCGCGACACAAGGCGCTCCACCTTTTTCCGTGCCCTTCATGCAGGCTAAGTGGTCTGTAAGCTTTGTTGTCAGCTCTCCTGGAACGGCTCCAGCATCATTACCTGCGATTTCTCCATGGTAAAAACTCACCCGAAAGTGCTGACAGCATTGGCCACATTCAAAGCAGGGATTGGCATCCTTAGACAGTTGATTCTCAAGAGTCATAGTCGCTTACCAACTACTTTCACTTTGATCGCTGTCGTTTTTTGACAATGATTTTGAGTTTTATACAAAATTTTCTACTTTTTGATAGACATGTCATCACAGTTTACTCAGACTTCGCACAAGCATTAGATCTGCGGAGCGAAATACTGATTGGTTTACCGCTTGTTTTTAGATTGCTCCTCAGTCTTTGGGTCAAAAACCTAACAACGCTAGGAGGTAATGATGCGGATTCACCACTATCACTCTGAAGATGATGACTATTTTAATGAGTACGCCGACACCATTAAATATGACGCTTTAAAAGACCGGCTGCATTGGCAACATAAGACGCGTAAAGACATCCTATTAGATTATCGTTTTTACGATGATGATTGTGACTTTGATTACTAATGCAGTCATTATGCAAAGTCTAAAAAGAATTAGGGAATAAGGAGTTCTTTTTTGCATTAACTCATCAATCATTTATTCCTACAAGCAAATCAGTAATTTCTGATGTAATATATGTATCAATATTGGTACGCTATTGGGATGAAAACTCCAATCCTAGATGTGTACTTTTTTGCTTCCGATACAAGTAATGAACCAGTTAGGGAGTGGTTAAAAGCACTATCTACTAAAGATAAGAAAATAATGGGTGAAGATCTTAAAACTGTTCAATTTGGTTGGCCTCTTGGCATGCCTCTAGTGCGATATGTTGATAACGATATTTGGGAGGTTCGAAGCAAGTTGAGTAGTGGTATTGCCAGAGTGTTATTTGTTTTGGATGGTGACGCCATGGTTTTGATCCATGCATTTATAAAAAAGCAACGGAAGACTCCAAAACCAGATTTAGATCTAGCAAAGTCCAGAGTTAAGCAGTTAAGGAAACGTTTATGAAGAAAAAAAATATTGGCAGTAAGTTTGACGATTTCCTAAGGGAGGAGTCCCTTCTTGAGGAATCGACTGCTATTGCAGTGAAACGCGTTATAGCGTGGCAAATAGAGCGAGAAATGGAAAAACAAAATCTCACTAAAACATCCATGGCTAAGAAAATGCATACTAGCCGTGCAGCCCTAAATCGCCTACTTGATGAGAGCGATACCAGCCTGACACTCATTACGCTTGCTAGTGCGGCGACTGCCCTGGGAAAGATTATTAAGTTTGAACTGAAGGCTGCCTAAAAGAGCAAGGGAATAAGGAATCCGTGATTTCCTTATTCCCCTTCTACCTACTGCATTTACTATCTTTTACTGATATCTGCGATTAAATACTTGCTTTGTTTCACCCTCATGACGCTTGGTGTTTTTCAACACAGCGCAATAAGACAGAATCATGATCACGGCCAATGAGATGCCATTAAAGTTGTTCATTAGATTGCTCAATGTTTCCATTTGTTTTCTCCTTGTTTGCTATTTAATTTGCTGCTATGTATTCAGATTAGTGGTTCAAAAGCTCACGAAATGAGCTAGTAATCAATACTTAGTTTTACTGTTGTTTTTCATCTCTTTTTCTTAACGAGCTACTGGTAATTCATCCCACTGGGTGGTGTAGTTTGGTGACTTGTTTCCTGAGCGCATTTGCCATACTTGCTTGCTACCGTTTGTACCGGCAGCTGCAGATCTGACTACCGCATTACCAAAACGAGTATTGATCTGGTCCATAGCTTTCATCAGGTGTGCAGACTTACCTTTACTTTCTATATCTTCAAAGAGGGATTGCTGAATCGTTGGCTTATCGCTAATCAGATTAAGAATGACGCCCGCCTTCTTGTAACGAAAGTTCGGCTGATAAATTTGTTGAAGGCCTACCAGTGCTGCATTGGTTAACGTCAGCGTGTTATCTGTTGCATCTGATAGTGGAATCGTGACACTTTGATGATGCTGTGGCTCATGTTGCTTAAACGGATTTGTCTGAATAAATACTGTGAGCGCGCCCGTCACACTATCTTGGTTTCTTAACTTCTCTGCTGCCCGCGCTGCATGGGTGGCGACGGATTGGGCCAGCTCTGCCTGACTCGTGACCAACTTACCAAAGCTGCGGGAGGCAATGATTTGTTGTTTGGTTGGCGCCACTTCTTCTAGCCTGAGACAAGAGACACCTCGCAGTTCATAACAAAGGCGCTCCATCACCACACCAAACTGCTGACGCATTGCCTGTGGTGAAGCTTGCAAGAGATCGAACACGCTATGAATATGTTGTGCTTTGAGTTTCTTGGCAATTTGCCTGCCGATACCCCACACCTCACCTACCTCAGTCTCACTCATCCACTGATAGAGCTCTTCTTTATTCATGGCATTGACATCACACACACCGGAAAACTGTTTGTGTTTTTTAGCTAAGTGATTGGCCAGCTTAGCCAAGGTCTTACTCGCGCCAATCCCAACACATACTGGCAAGCCAGTGGTGTCTTTGACCTGCTGTTTAATCTTTTGACCTAACTCAATCGTGTCTTGATATGGTTTTAAGACAGTCTCAATTTGCAAGAAACTCTCATCGATACTGTAAACCTCAAGATGAGGTGTAAAGCTGCGCAATACTTGCACTACGCGGTTACTCATATCACCGTATAAAGTGTAATTTGATGAGTAAGCTTGAATGCCATGCTTTTTTGCCAGATCTTGCATCTGAAACCAAGGTGTTCCCATCTTTACACCTAAGGCCTTGACTTCGGCACTGCGCGCTACCGCGCAACCATCATTGTTTGAGAGCACCACCATCGGCACTTCTTCTAACTTAGGCTGAAACACCCGTTCGCAAGAAACATAGAAGTTATTCACATCGACTAAGGCGAATAAGGAGTTTGATGGTGAATAGGTACTCATTGCTTACTCCCTTTGCTATATCTTGTGCTGGCATTGCTGTACTTACGCACGACGCCAACGACGACACCCCAGATTTGCAACTCACTACCTTCACTAAAGGTGATGGGTTGATAGTTGGGGTTTTCAGGTTGAAGTTCAATGCGGCCACGTAATTGATAGAGGCGCTTGATGGTGTATTCACCATCTACCACTGCTACCACGATGTCTTTGTGTTTTGGTTTGAGGGCTTTATCCACAACTACCTTATCGCCATCGCAAATCCCCGCGCCCAGCATCGAATCCCCCTTCACAGTGAACATGAAGGTGGCTGGTTTGTTTTGTACTAGGTAATGATTGAGATCTAAGCCATCCTCAGCGTAATCTGCCGCTGGACTGGGGAACCCAGCAGAAATCCGATGACTCAGGAGCTTGAACTCATAGGCGGCAAAATGACCAGCTAAGGCTTGTGGGGCCTGGCTAAGGGTTACTTTTGGGGAGCTCATTTGTTGCGTCATAGTCGTTAATATACTGTATGTTTATACAGTATATGTAAAAACCGTAAAAATGAGGTGGTTTTTGTTGTTTTGGGGCTATGGGCGCCATTTCACCCCTCTTTTTATGGGCATACCCGAGTTCACCCTAAGGAAACTTAGGGGCAAGCGATTGCATAATGGCTCTAGAAGTTACTGCTGAAGTAGCTTATATAAAAAACAGTAGGAGACACATGAAGACGTACAAAATTGCATCTATTCCAGGCGATGGAATTGGCAAAGAAGTTATTCCTGAATGCGAAAAGGTTTTAAACGCTTTAAGCAAAAAACATCCTGAAGTCGCTTTTGAATTTGAGCACTTCGATTGGGGTGGTGACTACTACCGTAAGCACGGCATCATGATGCCCGAGGATGGTCTTGATCCTTTACGCTCCAAAGATGCCATCTTGTTTGGCTCAGCTGGCGACCCAAAGATTCCGGATCACATTACGCTGTGGGGATTGCGTTTAAAGATTTGCCAAGGCTTTGATCAATATGCGAACGTGCGCCCTACTCGCATTCTGCCTGGTATTGAAACTCCGCTACGCAATTGCAAACCGGATCAACTCGATTGGGTGATCGTGCGTGAGAACTCCGAAGGCGAATACTCTGGCTTAGGTGGCAGAGCACACCAAGGCCATCCGATTGAAGTGGCTTCCGATATGAGCATCCTCACCCGTGTTGGAGTTGAGCGTGTGCAACGTTACGCCTTTAAGTTAGCCCAGTCACGTCCTCGCAAGCATCTCACGGTGATTACTAAATCGAATGCGCAGCGCCACGGTATGGTGATGTGGGATGAGATCGCTAATATCGTGGCTAAAGATTTTCCAGACGTCACTTGGGATAAAGAATTAGTCGACGCTGCTACCGCACGCATGGTCAATCGCCCTGAGTCTTTAGACACCATTGTGGCGACTAACCTGCATGCTGATGTACTCAGTGACTTAGCTGCTGCACTTGCAGGTAGCTTAGGCATTGCACCCACCGGCAACATTGATCCAGAGCGTCGCTACCCTTCAATGTTTGAACCGATTCATGGCTCTGCCTTTGACATCATGGGTAAAGGTCTTGCTAATCCCATTGGCACCTTCTGGTCTGCCGTGATGATGCTCGACTTCTTGGGTGAAAAAACTTTAGGCGCCAAGTTAATGGCCGCCATTGAAAAGGTGACCGCTAATCCGAAGTTACATACTCGTGATTTAGGTGGCACCGCCATGATGAGTGATGTGACGAATGCTGTTATCAAGGAGATCTCTAAATGAAGTTGATTAAATTCATGAGTGCTTGTTTTATTTCGCTTGGATTGCTGTCGGGAGCAGGCGCCCAACCCTTCCCAGACAAAACGATTCAGTACATCATTCCCTTCCCACCTGCTGGGGAGTCTGACTTAGTAGCACGCTACCAAGCTGAGATCTCTGCCAAGAAATTTAAACAACCGATGGTGGTGATTAACCGTGCTGGTGCTGGTGGCGCTCTAGTATGGAGTGCTCTGAATACTTATCCTGCTGACGGCACTACGGTAGTGGGTGTCAATATTCCCCATACGATCTTGCAACCTCTGCAAGAAGGCATTCAGTACAAGACTGAAGACATTAATGCCATCTACTACTATCACTTCACGCCCGATGCCTTAATGGTTTCTGCAGATAGCCCTTACAAAACTTATCAAGAATTTATTGCGGCAGCTAAAAAAGAGCCTGGCAAGATGTCTTTAGCAGGCTCAGCCCAGTTCTCAGCGAACCACATGGCAGTGGAGCGTTTGAACAAACTGGCGGGCGTCAAAATCAATTACGTTCCTTTTAAAGGTACCGGTGATTTGATTACCGCTTTAATTGGGATGCACGTCGATGGTGCGATGGGTTACCTGCCATTAGCGATTCAGCAAAAAGGCAAAGTACGTACTCTTGCGATCGCCACTGAAAAACGCAACCCTGCGCTACCAGATGTGCCTACCTTTAAAGAACTGGGTCTGAACTGGGTTGACGGTGCTTATCGCGGCGTTGCTTTGCCAAAAGCCACGCCACTCGTCTTACAGCAAAAGATGTCTGACTACTTTGCGCAGCTCAATGCCGATCCTGAGACCAAAAAGAAACTGGAAGAGTCTGGATTTGTATTGGTAGATGTACCGTTAGCCAAGATGCCTGCTTTCATAAAAGAGAAAACGGCTCAAGCTATGGAAGATGCTAAGAACGCGGGCATGATTAAGTAAGGCTTGTTAGATATTAATGACTGTTGCTTCAAATAAAAACCACCGAGATTCGGTGGTTTTTTATTAGGCGCTTACTATTGCCATACTCCCATGTAATCAGACATCACTCATAAAGTCGCCACCACCGTCATCCCACGAACTAGAACCTCCATCATCCCAAGAGCTGGCGTCATTCACACCAAAGTTAGGATCTAAAGATGCGGGGCCACCAACTTGAGTGAGGTTCGGATTCGGGTTTGCACTGGAATGGCCGCCATCGTGACCGCCCATGAGATTATTTGCTAAGGCTTGACCAGCAACCATGCCAGCACCTAAAGCAGCGCCAGTAGCCAAGCTACCCATCAAGCCACTTCCCATGCCACCTGCAGCTGGAGCTCCAGGGTAGCCAGGACCACCTGGATAACCAGCAGGAGGACCACCTGGAGTGCCAGGGTAACCAGCGCTAGGTGCGTTGTAGACCTGCACAGCCTCAGCCTTACGACGTCTCATCACAATAATGATGCCTACTACCAAGATCGCAATCAAACCCCAAAAGATTGGATTGCTAAAAATTGAGCCTTGAGCAGCGGCAGGGCCTGCTGCACCACTAGCGAGTTGCACTTGGAGTTTTTGTACAGACTCCGGTTGAGCAAATGGCAATCCTGGCGCAAGATTTTCTGCTTTGACAAAGTGATTGCGTGCGGCATCGAGCTTACCTTCTTTGAGATAAAGCTCAGCAGCTACATAGTGCGCTTTGGCACTATTAGGATGGTTCTGCAAAACCTCTTTCATCATGGCATCAGCTTTAGCCAACTGCCCAGATTGCACGGCTTGATATATCTCTGGCAAAGATGCCTCAGCGAATACGGGATTGCTAGCAAGCAATACCGTAGCGGCAAATAAACCAGCAAGTACATTAATTAGATTACGCATTTTCATGATGACTCCTTATAGGATGTTTCTTGCGAATTTCATTATCCCTAGTTTCGGGATTTTTGCTATTCCCCTCCTATATGGGGGCTTTTGGGTGCAATTCAAGGGTCTTCACGGGCTATTTAGCCTAGCAAATTTCGTGGATCCTGCCCTCTGATGAAACTAAATAAGCCTTATTAGGCTTGTCCTTGCGGATACGACTTAACTCAGCCCGGTAGTTTTGGAGTTGCTCGCGATATTTTTCATACTTCTCAGTTCCCACTGCTGGAATGGTGAGCTTGTAATCGATAATGGCGATGTAGTCATCTAACTCGACCAAGCGATCCATGCGATAGCTCTTACCTTCTTTACTTGCAATATCTAACTCATTCCACGCGGCAATCCATTGACCTGAGGTCAGATACTTGCTGAGCTCTGGCGCTTCTAATACTGTCTGGGCGCGCTCGATCACTTTCTGGGCATGGGCTTGATCTATACCAAGCCAATTCATCACCTCTTGCTCGCTTGGCATCTGTGTTGCTCGTGCTTTAGTCGAGTCGGCAGTGACAAACTCCAACAGTTTATGAAAATGTGTACCTTCCTCTAAGATCTCTGGATCAGGTTCTGATGTTTGCTCACCTGCACCAGCAAATACTTCTACCGTGATGCCATCCTGAATATCACGTAGTAATTGAGCATGACTTTCTTGGGCCGGATTCCACTCCAAGACAAAATCTTCAACGGCACTTTCTGGAGCGCTCTTTGGTTTAACTGTTACATCTTTAGGCTTATCAACCTGATCCTGGTTAACTTGATAAATCGTTAACTCAGCATTATTGGCCTTGCCATACCAAGACGTTTTATCTAGACCATCGGGATTATTCTTAGTGGGTTTTTGGGCATCGCCACTAATCCATAAGCCTTGGCGAGCACGGGTCATCGCCACATAAAGTAAGTTCCAGTTTTCATTTTCACCAATACGCTTTTCTTCTTCGTTGATCTCAGCGCGAGGGCTAGTTAATGTTTTGGAAGTAAAGAGAGATAGATGGGAAGGACTCTCTTCTTCTGGCGCCCAATCAATCAATACCCCACTGTAGTCCACATTGGTATCGGTGTTATTGGTATCTAACATAATCACAAAAGGAGATTCCAATCCTTTTGCTCCATGGATCGTCATCAAGCGCACACGCTTATGGCGATCTTCTTCTGACATCTCACTTTCTTCATCAATGTCGACTAAATTGTCATCACTTGCCGCATCAACATCACCCTCATCAGGTGTTTCATCATCATCGCCACGACGCTTGGCATTAATTTCTTGAATAAAACGACTCAGGCTTGGGTATTGACCGCCATCTTGATTCAGCGCCACTTCCAAAAAGGCATCTAAGTTTGCCAATACCTGTGGACGATCAAGATCCTGACAGACGGCGGCGTATTTGAGGCGCACATCACCCTCTTGGTAAATACGATCTAATAAGTCATGCACTGGTAGACGCTCACCGAGTAAATGCCAGTGCTGGAGATAACGCGCTGCAAACTGTAATTTTGCATCCTGACTATCTTGCAGAGCATCCCACCAAGAACGATATTGACCTGATGTCATGGCAACAGCCAACTGCTGCATTTGCCTTTCAGTAAAGCCAAAGATGGGACAGCGCAATACTTGGGCTAATGGCAAATCATGACGCGGGGTCACCAGCACAGTTAATAAAGCAATCAGGTCATCGATCTCAAGTGTATTTAACAAACCACCTAAGCGCGAGCTCTCATACGCAAGGTCTGCTTCACGCAGCGCCCGCTCATATTGAGGTAAAAACTTACGGCGCTTGACCAATAAGAGGAAATCACTTGCTCTTGCCTCTCTCCAAAACTCTTTACCCCCCTCTTTGTCTACCACTTTACGGGTGGCGATAATTTCTTTAATGAGACGAGCAACCAATGCACCTTCTTGTTGACGCTGAACCACTGCAACCGTCTCGCTAGAGTCTGCAATCGCTTTATCAAAAGCACTGCCCTCTCGTACTGCTTCAACTTTTTCTGCATACGGTATTAAAGGAAGTAAATAAATCTCACCCTCTTTGGCATAAGTCTCTATGGGCAGATGGTCTGTTGGGCTAGACCACAGAGTTTCTTGTTTGGTATATGGATATTCTGGCGGAATCTGCTCACTCTGGAAGATCATATTGACCGCTGTATTAATTTGATCTGCATTACGACGTGTTTTATCTTGCTCTATGTAAGCTGCGCCTAGGTTCTGATGCAAAAACGCTCTTGCACTCACAAATAATCTTGGGTCCGCACGACGAAAACGATAAATCGATTGCTTAGGATCACCCACAATAAACACTTTAGGCTTCTCATCACCTTCGCTATAGCCTGCTAACCATGCTCGCAAAATTTGCCATTGCAATGGGTTGGTATCCTGAAACTCATCCACTAGGATTTGTTTATATTTAGCATCTAAGCGTGACTGTAGATAAGCAGCGTTAGCGGAATCATCCATTAGCATGCTCACGCCAATTTCTAAGTCATCGAAGTCACGCACGCGCATATTTTCTTTTGCGGCATTAGCGTGCGCCATCATCGATTGATTGAGCGCAAACCAGGCCTCGTTCATGGCAAAGACATCCTGCTCTGCCTGCCAGAGGAGATATTCCTCAAAAGTGTGACCCCAAGACTGCTTAAAGCTGATGTGTTCACTAACTCGGTCGGACATCCCTTCGTTATTTAAAAAGGTTTGTAATGCGCTCAAAGCGCTATCGTTGCCAGCTCGGTACTTCACTGGCTCTTTTGTTAAGAAGACACTTTGCAAGGTAGCAGCAATATCCATCACATTGCCGCTACGCTGCTTACATGCAATGGCTGGCAATAGATTAGGTAATAGCTTTTGATCATTTGTACTGCTATTCTTCAGGCAATGCGCTAAAAACTCCAGATCAGCTAATGCGCTTGGCGCATCCCACTGCGCAATTAATGGGTTAGGTAAATTGAGTTTGGGTAGCGTTTGCTTTAAACGCTCTATTGGACTATTACCGGTTTGTTTGCAATCCTTCGCAAAAAAACTCCATGCTCCCCTCTGTTTAAAGAGGCTGCTTCTTCCCATTAAAAGCTTTTGTGTCTCGTGTGAGCCAAGATGGTTCAGCAAGACGTCATAATGCGCCTTGAGTTCTGGTGTGAGATCACCCCACCAATCATCAAGACACTCTTCTTGCAGGCGCTTGGCGTCTTCACGCAACTTAAATCCTGGCTGAATCCCCAAGGACACCGGCGCTGCACCGAGTAATCTGCCAAACCAACCATGAAAGGTATCGATCACAATTGGCTGTGGGTTTGCTAGCACTTGCTCATAGAGCACTTTAGCCTTCGCTAAAGATTGCTCCGCTTGCTCTGGCTCCATACCTCTAGCGATGAGCTCCTTTATTAAAGGGGTGTCATCACTTTTTGAGAACTGCTCTAGCAATCCATATAAGCGATCACGCATCTCTTGTGCCGCTTTGCGTGTAAATGTTAATGCAAGAATCTCTTGAGGCTTAATACCATCAAGTAAGAGTCGCACCATTCTTGCTACGAGTAACCATGTCTTACCACTGCCGGCGCAGGCAGAAACAATGACTGAACGCTGGGGGTCACAGGCGAGCTTTTCTGAATAAGCTTGCTTCTCAGGAAGTATGTTCATCTGCGCATTGAGCTGCATATTTAGCGGATCACTCACCAGATCCCCTTTCTGCAAATACCCCGCGCTTCACAGTATTGACACACCCCTTCAGGCGCAAATGCTTGCATGGGCTTTTTAGCCCACAGTTGCTCTATATCTTCTGTGATTTGCTCAGAAAACTGCTGCATCATGGCTGGCATATCGACTACCTCTTGACCTCGTAATGCTTTGTGGTCACCCTTGGAAAGATCAGCTTTTAGCGCCACCCACTCTGCCTGCTGAACTACATGACCCGTGAGCTTATGATTTTCTTGCTCTTCGTTAGCAGCACGGGCATAGATCAATAATTGCGGGTCATCTAAAAGATGCTCCGCGCGTACTTTGACTCTCTCAAAGCGTTGATTTTTGTAATCAATCACTGAGGCCAGCGCGTTATCACCGACCTGTACGTCATAGCGATCTGCAAAGCCCTCAATGCGAATCGTTTTAGGAGCGCCTTCGGCATCTTTAAATGGTAGATCAAAGCCAACTTTGACTTCGCCGTCAAAATATTGCCAGCCCGCTTGCTCGCGTTGCAATTGCCAATCAATAAAACTTGGGATTTGTTTTTGCCAATCTCGCAATGTACCCATCACTCTGGCATCGCCTTCAATCAAAGTAGCAAACTCTTGTTCCGAATGAATGGTAAGACTCTTTTCCATCCAGGCGCGTCTTTGATCTTGATCTGTCTTGATGGCCGGATTGGTGTGTTCTTGAGTTTTCAGTGCTTGATAAAAACGCTTGAGTAATTTGTGCAAGGTCTGCCCTGCTAAGGAAGCATCAAAGCCCTCATCAAAACCTTTGTTCTTTCTTAAGCCCAATAAGCTACGCACGTAATAGCGATATGGACAATCGCGAAGAGCCTTATAGGCACTCGGACTGATCGATAAGGGCATGGGCAATGCTTCTTCAAAATGCGCAACCGCCATATCCATCGGACTAGATTGAAAGGCTCGCTTTTTGAGCTGTGTGGGAATAGCCTGCCATCTAAGCTGATTTTGTAAGCGCTGCAGCCATGCTGCTGGTCTCAGCGGCTCTCCGTTATTACTCTTACTTTGCCAAAGCAAATCAACCTTGGGGCATGACACTAACAGTTGAGAAAGATCTCGCGCCTGCTGCACAAACTGCATTGCAACGGTAGAAGTCTTTAAGAGTTGATTGAGCGCATCTGAAAAAAATAAGGGCGGCTCTGAGTACGCTGGCAGCTGCTGTTCATCACAACCTGCCACTACGACTGCTTCAAAGTCACGCAGACGCGTTGAGCTCAGTGGCAAGATGCTGAGAGTTGCCTGAGCTTCCTTGCCAACTTCTTGATAGCTTGCGCCTTCAATCACGGTTTTGAGCAAACTCAGCCACTCGCTTAAACGAATAGGTGCTGCTTGATACTGCGTCTTACTTAAATCAAATGTCTTGAGCACCTCTAATAGTTGCTTACCAGCAGAGTCTTGATGAAGGCTTTGTGCCATACCTGTATCTTGAAGATTGGTTTGCAACAGACTATAAGCCTGATTGCAATCAACCTTGAGCGTCAGCCATTCATGATGTCGCTCTCTGACAAACTGCAATAACTCCAATAAAGCAGCACTTGGCAAGTTGCTTGAAGTTTTGGCCGCATTTTCTTGCGCGCCTTCAATAGCTAGGTGGAAGGTTTTCCAACCAGACTCGGCCTTGCTTGCCACCAAGATATCTTCCAATTCTGCAATGAGTCCAGTGCAGGTATCTGGATCTCGGTTGAGAACTTTTCCAAGATCAAAAAAGGGATTCTGTAAAAACTCGAGTAATGCTTTTGCACTTGGTCCATCCTTAGGCGCTTTGATGAGCTCCAACCAACTATTTAAGGCTGCCGCTGCACGCGTTGTCGATAACTTCCAACCAGTCTCATCACGAATATTCAGTGCGGGACCCAATCTTGCCAGCAGTGCTCGCGCCCTTCTCGCCACTAAACGATCTTGCGCAACGAGTGCTAGCTTGGTCTTACCATCGATAAGATGTTGTTCAATAGTTTTAGCAGCGGCCCAAGCCAGTTCTTCGAAGCGTTTCGCTGAGATCAGACGCCACGCTTTGCTTTGTGTGCGTTTGGCATTGCTTAATGCCTGAGCCTTTGCCTGCACTTCAATGCAAATCGCTTCTGACCACAAGCCCACATCGCGCCAATCCATCTTGACCTCTACAACGGGCGCATATTGGGCATACTCACTCAGTAAGTTGCTAATAATCTCTTGGTCAATTGGCGTGGGATCGGCAGTCTCTACCCAAATGAGAGGTCTTGCTTGATTTACTTCTTGAGCGGCTGCGATAGCTTCAAGGTGTGCCACCATTGCAAACTGATTCCGAAATACTGGATCGCTCATGCTCGCGGTATAGCGCCAGAAGGTGAGCAAGACTTTGGTTTCTTGATCAACCACCTTTCGCGCCATCCCGGAATAGACTTTGGCAACGGTCATATCCAATAATGCTTGCGCTTGATCACCCCAGACTTCACCAATATTGCTCTGCTTAGCTTGATCCTCTTGCATCAATGCATGGAATTGTTTTTGTAATTGTGGGAACACTGCTTTGGATAAGGTGTCGCATGCTTCCACAATCGCTTGCGCTAACCCCCATGCGCCAGTTTCACTCTCCGCTTTAAACCACGCTTGCAATTCTGGATGTTTACGCAAAGTGGTGTAGACACCCAGCCATCTCTCTAAATCCGTTTGTTTTTTTGGAAATTTCCATGCGCCTGGCGCTGCTTCCAACCAATCGGCAAAACTAATCACTTGCGGCAAGAATGCAATCTCGGGATCGAGATTTTGCGGTCGATATTTTTCAAGTGCTGCCCTCACTCCGATGAGGGGACCTGCAGTGCTGAGTACCACTAAGGGGCGCTGCTGGGTTTGCGCCGCACCATCCCAAATACCCCTTGCTAACTGTTCCAGCGCAGTAGCATCAGGCGTGATGGCCCATGGCTGCACTTGCTTTTGATCGGAAATTGTCGGGAATGGGTGAAGCATGAATGGAGTAATTTATCTATTTTGAGCAGAATGTTTCGCTTATTGCTAATATAAGCTCTGTAACGCCACAATTAACCAACTCGCTAAATGCGTAGCTAAATAAGCCTAAATAAGGAATTTTCATGAGTGCCGGCATTAAATATGTAACTGACGCCTCTTTCGAACAAGACGTCCTCAAGTCCGATAAACCTGTACTGCTCGACTTCTGGGCTGAATGGTGTGGTCCTTGCAAAATGATTGGTCCCATCCTGGAAGAACTCTCCGGTGAGTATGGCGACAAGTTGCAAATCGCAAAAATGAACGTGGATGAGAACCAAGGTGTCCCTACCCAGTTCAATATTCGTGGCATTCCGACCTTGATCCTATTCAAAAATGGCACTGTAGCTGCTCAAAAAGTAGGTGCTTTGGCCAAATCTCAGTTGACTGCATTTATTGATAGTCATCTGTAAATCATCTCAGACCACAGGTTCACTCGTTGAGCCTGTGGTAATTACCTATTTCTAGCTCTTGCCAGACCCGTTTTTTAGTGTAGTATTGCATTTAACAGTAGTGCAGCGCCTTCTTGAGAGCGCCCCTTTCCAGCAATTTACCTCCCCCTTCTTTTAGCAAACTCCAAAATTCTGTCTTCCCATATCTGCGTGATCTCCATCAGCGCGGCGATACCCCAAAACAAATTTCCCTTATTCATTTTTATCAACACCCGAGAACCACATGCAATTAACTGAACTCAAAGTCCTCCACGTATCTGCTCTGCTCGAAATGGCAGCTAGCTTGGAGATTGAAAACACGCAACGGATGCGCAAACAAGAATTGATGTTTGCGATTCTGAAGAAACGCGCTAAAGCTGGTGAAACCGTTTTCGGTGATGGCACTTTGGAAGTCTTGCCGGATGGCTTTGGCTTCTTGCGCTCTCCAGAAGCCTCTTACATGGCTTCTCCAGACGATATTTATATCTCTCCAGCGCAGATTCGCCGCTTTAACTTACACACTGGTGACAGCGTAGAAGGTGAAGTACGCACCCCTAAAGATGGTGAGCGTTACTTTGCTTTGGTAAAGGTCGACAAGATCAACGGTTTGGCTCCAGAAGCCCTCAAGAACCGCATCATGTTCGAGAACTTAACCCCTTTGCACCCAAACCGGGTAATCAGTCTTGAGCGCGATATCAAGGCAGAAGAAAACTTGACTGGCCGCATTATCGACATGATCTCCCCAATTGGTTACGGCCAACGTGGTCTGATCGTAGCATCACCAAAGTCTGGTAAGACCGTGATGATGCAACACATTGCACACGCTATTGCCGCAAATAATCCTGAAGCGATTCTCATCGTCTTACTCGTTGACGAGCGCCCTGAAGAGGTGACTGAGATGCAACGCTCGGTGCGCGGTGAAGTGGTTGCCTCTACTTTCGATGAGCCAGCTGTCCGTCACGTTCAAGTTGCCGAGATGGTGATTGAAAAAGCAAAACGTTTAGTAGAGATGGGTAAAGATGTGATCATCTTGCTTGACTCGATTACTCGCTTAGCACGCGCCTACAACACCGTAGTGCCTTCATCAGGCAAAGTACTTTCTGGTGGTGTGGATGCCAACGCATTACAACGTCCAAAACGCTTCTTCGGTGCAGCGCGTAATATTGAAGAAGGCGGTTCATTAACCATCATCGCTACTGCCCTGATTGAAACCGGTAGCCGCATGGATGACCTCATCTATGAAGAGTTCAAAGGTACCGGTAATATGGAAGTTCATCTTGAGCGTCGTCTGGCTGAGCGTCGTGTTTACCCATCGATTAACCTTAATAAGTCTGGCACCCGTCGTGAGGAGCTCTTGGTGAAAGCTGAGAACCTCCAGAAGATCTGGGTATTGCGTAAATTACTGGCTGATATGGATGACATTGAGGCGATGAACTTCATCGTCGATAAGCTCAAATCGACTAAAAACAACGGCGAATTCTTCGACCTGATGCGTCGTGGAGGCTAATTTAGGGGTCTAGGGGGTGATTTTGCCCCTTTTGGACTCCAAAAGCGCGCTTTGTTATTGATTTCATGGCATAATTTCGCCTTCGTTGCACCAATCACTGCTTTTAACTTGGGAAAGTATTTAAGTTGCCATCATCAAACGGCGACATAAACGGCTACCCGCTCATAGGACTCAAAATGAAACCTGGCATTCACCCCGAATATCGTGAAATCGTCTTTGTAGACGTTTCCAATAACTTCAGCTTCAAGACTCGCTCCACTATGTCCACTAAAGAGACAATCAAGTGGGAAGATGGCAAGGAATATCCTTTGGCCAAGATAGAGACTTCATCTGAATCACACCCTTTCTACACTGGTACCCAAAAAATCATGGATACCGCTGGTCGTGTTGAGAAATTCCGTCAGAAATTCGGTACCAAAGCGGTTGCTAAGGCTGCTGGTGATGGCGCTGCTAAAACGGCTGAGAAAAAAGCGGCTGCTGCAGAAGCTAAAGCTGCTGAAAAGTCAGCTAAGAAGAAGGCTTAATACACTTCATATTCGCAGGGTATGGCAATGCCCTTCTCTGCGAGATAATCAAGGCAGCGTTTGCTGCCTTTTTTATTGCTTGTTTTTGTTTAAATAAAGTTCATGGTCAAACTTACTGCCGCTGCTACTAAATCGATTCCGCGCATCATTATTTTTGCGTTGACTTTGATTTATGGTTTTGCAGGTCTCTTCTTCCGTGATCCTTGGAAGAATGAAGATGCGATTGGTTTTGGCGGCATGTGGACTTTGTTTCGCGGCAACTCGATCGATTGGCTCGTGCCTCACTTAGCAGGTCGTGATGTTTCATTAGGCACTCCATTGCCTTACTGGATGGGCGCCACTCTCATTAAATTATTTGGCGGCTTCATTGGTGCTGCTAATGCAGCGCGCTTATATTCCGCGATTTGCTTTTTTGCTGCTGCACTGGCAATTTGGTATGCCACATATTTATTAGGTCGTCGCCGTGAAGTGCAACCGATGGCTTTTGCAGTGGGTGGCCAGCCTGACCTGAAAAGTTATGGCATGACACTTGCTGATGGCGCATTGTTGATCTTCTTGGCTTGCGTCGGTCTTGCTCAGCGTGCTCATGAAACAACGCCGATGATGGCGCAACTAATGGGTATTAGTATCGTGCTCTACGGCACTGTACGTGGATTAGACAAACCATGGCAAGGGGGATTATGGACCGGCCTTGGTATTGCGATCGTAGCGCTATCTAGCAATCTCACTTTAAGTCTGATCGTTGTCACCTCGACCATCATTGCAGTGATCGCCAGTAACGCTAAGTTACGCTTTCGTTGGACTTTAACCAGCACTGTTTTAGGTCTCATTGGTTTTGCGATTTGGCCAGCGCTTTGGTACCTAGCTGACTTACCAGCTGGCTGGCGCCATATTGCTCAAGAAGGCTGGCGCAATATGCCGGAGATGCGCTCTACTCCAACGCTTGAATCCTTGAGTTTTTTGAGTGTGAACTTCTGGGCTTATGCCTGGCCGGTATGGCCATTAGCATTGATCTCTTTAGGGCACTGGGGTCGCGTTAAAGAAGCAGGGTCTTGGCGCGCTCCCCACCTTTGTATTCCGCTGAGCGTATTTATTGGTACCTTGATTTACGTCCTATTCCGCCTCGAGGCAAATGAACATGATCTGATGATCATGATTCCTAGTCTGTCGATCATCGCTGCTTTTAGCTTACCGATTCTTAAACGTAGCATCATCAGCTTTATTGATTGGTTTGCGATGTTCAGCTTTACGCTAATTGCCTTAGCCATTTGGATTATCTGGCTCGCAAAAGTTACCGGCTATCCAGAATCTACCGCTGCCAATATTGCACGCTTACTTCCCGGTTTTGAAGGTCAATTGAATTGGCTTGCGTTTATGGTCGCACTTGCGATTACTGGCGTCTGGCTCTCGGTGGTCCGCTGGAGAACATCGCGCGCCCCTAAAGAAATCTGGCGCTGCTTGATTATCTCGGCATCAGGTACTACCTTGATGTGGGTATTACTCATGACTCTATGGCTACCTACTATTAACTTTGCTAAAACCTATCGTCCGGTATCTGCTCGTCTGGCGCAAGTAGTTCCTACAGGCGGCGGATGCATTAACACCAGCAATATTGGTTCGGCCCAGTTAGCCTCATTTGACTACTTTACTAAACTGACTTTACGTGATGATCCAGATTGCCCTTGGATGCTGACGCATAACCAATCTGAAGCAAAAGCCTACGCGCAACTTAATAACAAGAAACTTCGCCTTCTCTGGGAAGATCGTCGCGCCGCTGACCGCGATGAGCGTTTGCGTCTATACGAAGTGATTCCGGAATAAGGCGTGCTGCACTTTAAGTTATCACGCCTACGTGAGGACGTTCCCGCTCTACTAAAACTCGCCGGTCCTCTGCTCATTGGTCAACTCGCAGTCATTACCTTTGGGGTTTTAGATACCGCAATGACGGCACGTTACTCTGCCGATGATCTAGCAGCATTAGCCATGGCTTCAGCCATCTTCATTAGTATCTATGTTGGTCTCACTGGCGTCGTGTCTGCTCTCGCTCCAATCGCTGGGCAACTTTTTGGCGCAAAACGCTATAGCGAGATTGGCGAAGAAGTTCGTCAAGCAACTTGGCTTGCTTTAGGTTTATCTATTCTCGGTTGTTTTATCTTACTCAATGCAGATCATTTATTGGCGATCTCGCAAATCAGTTCTGATATTGAAGATAAGGCAAGACTATATCTCAGCATCTTGGCGCTTGGCTTACCAGCAAGTATGGGTATGCGCATCCTCATGGGATTACATAACGCCGTCTCCCGTCCTACAGTCATTACCGTGGTGCAATTAATTGGATTAGGTCTCAAGATTCCCTTAAATCTTCTGTTTATTTATGGCGGCTTAGGCATTGAAGGGATGGGTGGCCCAGGCTGTGCGGTTGCTACTGTCATCATCAACTGGTCTTGGCTGTTAATGACTCTGGGCTTTGTACTGTTTGATCGCTTTTATCTCCCCTTCAAAATATTCGAGCGCTTTAGCCTACCTGATTGGCCTCGCATTTGGACTTTGTTAAAGCTAGGTACGCCGATTGGCTTTAGCTATTTGATTGAAGTCACTTCTTTTACCTTCATGTCCTTGTTTATTGCGCGCTTAGGCACTACTGCTCTAGCGGGGCATCAAATTGTGGCCAATATGGGAACCGTAATTTATATGGTGCCACTCTCACTCTCGATTGCCACGATGACTTTAGTATCTCAATCGATTGGTGCTAACAAGCCAGAACGCGCTGAAGAAATTGGTTGGTCCTCGGTTTTCTTTACAACCACTTTGTGCATCATGATTGGTATTGCTGTTTGGGTGTTCCGCATTCAGCTATTAGATTTATATGATCCACCAGAGGAAGTGAAAGCATTTTCCATACCCCTCTTTTTGTTTATTGCTTTTTATCAAATCTTTGATGCCTTGCAAGTGACTGCCGCATTTATTTTGCGAGCATATCGGATCGCCTTTTGGCCTATGCTCATTTATGCAGGCTCACTCTGGGGTGTAGGTCTTGGTGGCGGTTACTTGATGGGCTTTAATGTATTAGGTAATACGCCCATATTCTTGCAAGGTGCCAATGGCTTTTGGGCTGGCAACAGCATTAGCCTGGGATTAGCTGGCTGCTTACTACTCTACTTATTTAGAAGAACGGCGGAGCGCTATGAGAAAACGCATCCGCCAGTCGAGCTGTAAAACTACTGCAGGACTTAGCGGTAGCTCGGTCCTGAGACAGGTGCCGCATAACTAGGAACCTGATTGCCTTTAGAGTACATACATTGTTGGTAGGCAATGTTGTATTGAGTTTGCGCTTGGTTTTGTTTGCCAGCTGAGTTCATAGCACCCATCGCAGCGCCACCCAATAAACCAACACCTGCGCCAGTACCAATGTTCGGACTACTACCACCCTGAATCACTGCACCAGCAGCGGCGCCTAAGGCGGCACCAATAGCGGCACTGGTAGCACCTTCTTTTAAGGCAGCATTACTGGTATCTTTGACAGCATTGTCAGCAAACTCACGGCACTGCTTATCTTCCTGTTGAAACACCTCAAACGGTTTACCTTCGCGCGGCATGATCGCAATCGTAGGTCCAGTTGGCGCAGATACGCATCCAGCTAGTGAAGTGAATACAGAAACAGTCAATACTGCGATACGAGCCAATCGTTTCATAACAAACCTTTAAATATTCTGAAATAAGCTGGATAAATACAGCATCAATACTGTGGACGTCTTGGTTGAGTGTTGCTCGTAGGTGGCGTTGCTGCTTGTATCTGCCAACCTGTTGAACACTCTTGTGCGTATGGGAAATACTTGCCGCTAGCTTCACAGTAATACCAAACTGCCGGCTGAGGCTGAGCTGCCAATACCATTGGTTGCTGAGGCGGCATATAGACTACAGGCGGAGCATAAACTACGGGAGGTGCGTAGTAGTTAGCATATGAGCCGTAATACCCGCCACCATAAGCCCAATTACCACGCCAACCTGGGCCGTAACCATGGCCCCAACCAGGACCGTAGGCGGCAGGACGCCAACCACCACCGTAACCGCCATGGCCACCGCCAACTGAGACATTCCAACCCACATTGCCTGCTTGAGCAGCTACAGGAGCAAATGCCAGTAGAGCAGCTAAGGCGACTCCTAAGATACTGAATTGATTGATCTGTTTCATGATTGACCCCCCATTTGGTCCTACGTGGTCTTCTATTTCTTGATACTGATATTATAGTTTTTACTGGCTTTACTATCAATGTCTTACTATTAATAACGCCTCAAATTCACTCAAGCTGACAAGAAAGTAACTTATTTATTAGCACTGTTATTAGTGCCACCCTACTGATCTAATTTTGCTCCAGATTGCTTTACTACCCTACTCCATTTAGCAGACTCCTGGGTAATCAATTTAGAAAGCTCATTGGGGCTTCCCGGGGCGGGATCTAAGCCCCCCGCCAAAAGACGAGTTCTAACTTCAGGATTATTCAGCGTTTTTCTAGTTAACTGATTGAGACGCTTTTGAACGGCAGGCGGTAAGTTCGCTGGCGCCATTAAAGAAAACCAAGAAACTGCCTCAAATCCAGGCAAGCCCTGTTCCGCCAATGTGGGAATGTCGGGGGCAGCTTGAGAACGCTTGAGGGTAGTGACACCTAAAGCTTGCACTTCACCAGCTTTAATTAAAGGCAGTGAAGATGACAAGTTATCAAAGAGCATGGAGATACGACCACTGACTAAATCTGGTAAAGACTGTGCGCGCCCCTTATACGGAATATGCCGAATTTGTACGCCAGCCATCTCTTTAAATAATTCACCGGACATATGCAATGAAGTACCTACACCCGAAGAACCAAAGGTCAGTTGATTGGGTTTGGCTTTTGCAAGTTCAATCAGCTCTTGCAAGTTATTCACGCCCAGTTGTTTATTAACGATGAGTACATTAGGAGTACTAGCCAAGAAGCTAATGGGCGTAAAGTCTTTAACGGGGTCAAAGGACATCTTGTCATAAAGCGCACTATTGATCGCATGGATGCCTACCGTGCCAATCAGGAGTGTGTAGCCATCAGGCTCACTCTTGGCTACGAGATCAGCACCGATGTTGCCACCATAGCCGGGACGGTTTTCAACTAAGACCGGTACACCCAAACTTTGTTGCCAACTTTCTGCTAACACGCGCGCCAAAATATCAGGCGCCCCACCAGGAGTAAAGGTCACCACAATTCGAATAGATTGTTTTGGCCAGTGGGTACTTTTCTGAAGATCTGCTTGAGCTTGCACTAAGAGCGTCACTGCACTGAAGCATATGAATAGAAGCAGGCTCTTAGCTGCCTTAGAGAATCGCATCATCTTAAAGCCCAACCTAGTGGGCATCATCACTTAAAAACCAAATCGGGACCGCAACCACAGCCAACCCTCATACTTGACTGGATCATCAGCACAAGCGCCAATGCCACATTCGAGTAGAGTTGAAACGAGATTAGCTAAAACAATCAAAATAAACAGAATGACTAGTGTATTGGCAAACCAAGAACGTGAACGTACTTCACGATTTGGCAGCATTAACAAAATGGCAAAGCCCGCTAATAAGCCAAGATAACCAACAAAAGCCCAAGTATAAAAATGGAGCTCTAAGAAGGTTGCACCAAAGCCTTTGTCGCCCGGCAGGATGTGGAGCAATACTTGACGCAGAGAAACCATCATCCCCACTAAGCCACCCATCATGCCCCAGCCATAATGCGCTGAGTGCGCACCACAGCGAATATTGAGCACCAAAGCAAATCCAATAATCACAAAGCCCATCCTTTGCATTAAGCAAAGCGGGCAAGGCAACTCACCAAAATACAGTTGATCAACAAAGGCATAAGACAAGGTGCCAATCACTGCCAACAAAGCTAGTTGGTTACCTAAGGCCGCTAAAGAAGGAAAGGATTGTCTGCTCACAATACTTACAGACTGATATTGAGATGATTCGTTGCATGAAAGCGAAACCAAACCATCAAAATGAGTACGGTGATTGCCAACATTAATAAACCTGCAAAGCGCTTCTCAAACCAGACTAAGAAGAGTCCGATCAACGCTGTCAGAAAAGGCAGGAACATATACATAGGAGAATTCTAGCGCAGGAGACTCTAGAACTCGGTAAATCAGCAATTCAGAGTCTAGAAAATGGTCTTTAGGAATAGCCATTTTCTAAATGCGCAAAACCCAAAACAGTGATGTAACTAGTTCTTAATTCTTGCTAGATTGATTGAAGAACTGCACGACTGTTGTAACAAAGAGATCGGGAACCTCTACGTGCGGGACGTGACCAACATTCTCAATCGGCACCAACTTTGCATTCGGAATCACTGCCTGAGCTTTTTTACCCAACTCCGGAAAGTTACCTAAAGTTTTTACTGCCTCAGGGGGTGCAAACCGTCTACCAAATACGGTACGATCTTTTTGACCAATCACTAGCAATACCGGCATCTTGAGCTGCGGCAAATCACCGACAACGGGTTTTTCAGCAATCATCTGATACGTGAGCACCGATGTCATTGCATAGGCAGGATAGTCTGGGCCTTTTTGGATGCGAACATAGACTTCAATAAACTTTTCATAAGCAGGCTGCCAAGTCGGAAAATACGTTTGCAAGAAGCGACGATAACTCGTCTCCGTTTGGGCCATCTCTAACTTGAGTAAATTGTCGTTTTGCTGAGGCGGGATATCTTTGCTGTAATCCTCTAGTCCTAGAGGATTCTCCAGAACTAACTTTTGTACTGTCTGTGGATAGAGGCGCGCAAAGCGCACACCAACCATGCCGCCCATCGAATTTGCAATCACCGAGACTTGCTTGATACCCATTAATTTGAGCAAAGCTTTGGTATTGGCAGCTAAATCATCAAAGTGATATGCGACATTTGGCTTAGAAGATTTACCAAAACCAATCTGATCTGGGGCAATCACGCGATACCCTGCTTGCGTTAAGCCTGTAATCGTAGGCGCCCAATAATCGCTCGAGAAGTTCTTGCCATGAAAGAGCAACACTGCACCCTTTTGTTTGCCTACCGCCGGCACATCCATATAGACCATGCTGGCGGGAACGCCTTGCAAGCTCGTTTTAAATTCTTTGGTTGGATAAGGGTATGGCCATGCACTTAAACGTAAATCCAAAGGAGTCGCATTGGTATACAAGCTTGCGGGTGCAGCAGTGCTTGCTACACTAGGCGCACTGGCTTCATTACTCGCGCAAGCTGCTAACAATAAAGACAGGGTAGAAACTACTACAAGGGTTCTGAAGATATTCATGTTTTTATATTCGGCAGTTTTGCGTTCAGTGAGGCATTTAATACATTCTTAAGCGATTTTGGTTTTAAGATTCTTTAATCCCGCAACACTGCCCTCGAGTACATCCCCTTTTTTCACAGGGCCTACGCCTGCGGGTGTGCCAGAGAAAATTAGATCACCTGGCTCTAATGTAAACAGCGTTGAGAGGTATGCAATGGTGTCAGGTACATTCCAGATCAGTTGATTGAGATCACCCAACTGACGCTCTTCACCATTTACTAATAATGTAACTGCGCCCTGGCTAGGATGACCACATTGAGTGACTGGCGTAATTTCTCCACAAGGAGCAGATTGGTCAAAGGCTTTGCCAGTATCCCAAGGACGGCCCATTTTTTTTGCCTCACCTTGTAAGTCGCGTCTTGTCATATCCAAGCCAACGCCATATCCATAGACATAATCCAAGGCTTTATCGGCAGCAATATTAGAGCCCCCTTTGCCAATAGCGACGACCATTTCAATTTCGTGATGGACATCTTTCGATAAATTGGGGTAAGTCATATCTTTACTATCCGTCACGATCGAGTTTGCTGGCTTCATAAAAAAGAATGGTGGCTCACGATCTGGATCATGACCCATCTCACGCGCATGATCTGCATAGTTACGACCGACGCAATAAATGCGATTGACTGCAAAGCGACGGGTTTCACCTGTCACTGGTAAGGAAATCTGCACTGGAGGATCAATAACAAAAGCTAAACTCATGACTTACCTTTCTAAAGGGGGGATTTTTATTGTTTCGGTTGTTTAGAAGTATGACGCAATTTCAATAACAAAATACTGAGGGCGAGAGTAAAAGTGAGGGCATTGGCTAATATCAAGGGCCACTTTTCAATAATCAGACCGTAGACCAGCCACAAACCCACTCCTGCAGTAAATAAGGAATACATTCCCAAGGAGATTCCAGAAAGATCTTTGGTGCGCCAAGACTGAATTGCTTGGGGTAAAAACGCAACCGTGGTTAAGAATGCGGCGCAATATCCAATGATCTCAATTTGATGGGGCTCTAGGGTCATGCATTCATTGTAATTAGAGAATGGCTTCAATCCTGAATCTAGTGCAGAAAACCAAATTCTGTAGATAATGGAAACTTGCAGTTCAACCCATTACTAATAATACAAAATGAGACAAAAACTGACCTATTGGATTAGCGCAGCCCTATGCGCTAGCTTCATCGCATCCCCAGTGCTCGCTCAAGGCGATGCTGCACTGAAAAACTATCCGGATAAGTCAATCCGACTAGTGATCCCTTTCCCTCCAGGTGGGGCGACTGATGTGATTGGCCGCATCATGGCACAAGAGCTGTCTAAGACATTGAATCAGCAAGTAGTGCCAGACAACCGCGCTGGAGATAGCGGCAATATTGGCGCTGACTTAGTCGCCAAATCGCCAGCCGATGGCTACACCTTATTGATGGGCGCCCTCACCTCCCATGCCATCAATACAAACTTAGACAAAGACAAGATTAAATACAACCTGGAAAAAGATTTCACTCCAGTGGCCATTGTGGGTGTAGTACCTCTCGTCTTTGTGGTGAACCCATCAGTACCTGTAAAAAATATGAAAGAGTTCATCGCTTATGCGAAAGCTAATCCAGGCAAGCTCACTTTTGCCTCTTCTGGCGCTGGCGCTCCACAGCGTCTCGCGATGGAAATGTTCCGTTACCAACTCGGACTAGATATGCTGCATATCCCATATAAAGGGAGCGGCCCTGCTATGACCGATCTGGTTGGCGGACAAGTACTCAGCATGTCTGAAACCGTTCCAGCTGCTTTGCAATTTATCCAAGCAGGTCAGTTAAGGGCATTGGCAGTGACTACTGCTAAACGCATTAGTCAGTTGCCTGATGTACCGACCGTCACCGAAGCAACCGGCTTACCAAACTTTGACGTGGTGAGTATGTTTGGTATTGAAGCACCCGCAGGAACGCCACCAGCCATCGTAAATAAATTGAGCGCAGATATCAAAACCATTTTGCAGCGCCCCGATGTTCAAGAACGCATGCTAGCTGCTGGCGTTTATGTAAATTATCTTTCTCCAGCAGACTCAAGTAAACGTATTCATCGTGAACTCAATATGTGGAGCAAGGTCATTAAGGATGCCAACGTCAAGGCAGACTAATTACCCAACGCTTAGAAAGAATCAAGGGGATCTCGATGAGATCCCCTTTTTGTAATTCAATGCTCTGTAGTTATACCAAGATTACTCGGCCTCGATTTTGGCTTGCTGAGCAACCAACTCCCACTTCTTCTTCTCAGCGGCAATAAAGAGCTTGGTGTTGGCCGGTGTGTCACCTACAGCCCAGCCGCCCAAATCTTTCCAGCGTTGTTTAATTTCTGGGGAGTCTAGTGCTTTCTTTACAGCAACATAGAGTTTGTCGATCACAGGTTTTGGTGTTCCAGCAGGAACGAATAAACCAAACCACGCAGTAACTTCAAAGTTGGGATAACCCGCTTGAATCATCGTTGGTACATCAGGCAATTCTGCAACTCTGTTCTTGCTGGTCACTGCGAGAGCACGTAATTTTCCAGCCTTGATGTATTGCATCGAGCTCGGCAAGTTATCGACCATCATACTCGTCTGGCCAGCCAATAGATCAGCCAATGCTGGTCCAGCACCTTTATAGGGTACGTGAATAATGTCGATACCAGCTTGTGTTTTAAATAACTCGCCAGACATATGGATTGATTGACCACGGCCAGAAGATGCAAAGGAATATTTACCCGGATTGGCTTTTGCCAAAGCAACCAGCTCAGCAACCGTCTTTGCAGGCACCTCGGGATTGACTACTAGTACGTTTGGGTTAGCAATCACAACAGTGATGGGCTCCATGTCTTCCATCTTATAAGGAAGACTTTTATAAAGGCTGTAGTTAATTGCATTCGGGCCAATATTGCCCATGGCCATGGTGTAACCATCAGCAGGGGCTGCAAGCAAAGCTTGAATACCAATGATGCCTGCGCCACCGGCTTTGTTTTCAATGATCACACTTTGTCCAAGCTCTTTACCCAAAATCTCTGACAGAGCACGCGATGAAATATCGGTTGTACCACCTGGCGCTGCCGTGACAATAATTTTGACAGGCTTATTGGGGAAAGGCTGAGCACTCGTCACAGGGTTCATTGAAAGCGATACGGCAAACGCGGTAGCACCAAGTACGCATGCACGCTTCATAAAATAAAGGCTAAACATAGTTATCTCCAGCTTAGATCAATGTAGTAGTTACCTCTAGGACTTATAGCCCGATGACTCCATATTAAACACATAATGGCAGGTATGCACATTCTTACCCCGCCCCCTTTTTCTAAGGCAAGGGAATTGAAAAAATAGCCTTCAGCGTCAACGAGTCAGTGCTATTGGAGAAACCCTTCCCTACGCCCGCCTGAAATGAGATCGGCTTACCATCGTAGTACATCATCAAGAATCCCAGTTGTTGGGTTTTTTGATAATTAATAGGCCGCCCTAACTGATTGAGGTTAGAGTAATACTCTGCTCCTAAGGCTAAATCAGGAATGACTTCTCTGGATAAGCGGGTAGCGGTTGAAAAGTATGGCGATTGATGGACATAGGGCTGTGAAAGTGGCATATCAATGATGGGGTTAAATGAAAATAACCATTCATCAACATGTTTGCCAAGAATAAAACGGGCTTCTGCGTTGTATCTTGATTCATCAAACTGTGGCTGCACATTAGCAATCTCTAAATTAACCCCAGCAAAAAAATCATCGCCCTTCTCTTCACGATAAGGCAACCACTTCATGCGCACTTTAGTCGCAGCATACTGAAACTTATTATCGTAATTGACATACGAGATATAGAGTCCAGCCTCTAAGTCATGGCCCAGACCGTAGGCCAACTCTGGCGTAATACGCAGACCGTTATTATTCATTACCTCACCTGGATAACTCGGTGTCTGTATTCCACGAGGCGTGCTGTTGACGTGAAGCTCTAAGCTTGATTCACCTTTGGCATTAATCTCATCGTCATACACCTGAATCTCATCTTGCAAAATAGCCATAGCAGCTATTGGAATGATTGCCAGAATGATTAGGGCAACTACTTGCGTGAGGAAGTGCTTCAGATGCCATTGGATGCGTGGCATGAGCACAATTGACTGCATCTTCATGATGCATCAGTTTAACAACTATTGCGGTTTCTTGACTCTTTCGGTCCAAAGCTGCCAAGGTCGACCAATGGTCTTCTCGATCGTTTCTTGGGCGATCGAGGCTTCACCTGGGGTGAGATATTGAACCTGCCCCATCTTCATTGCTTCCCCTTGAATGCTGGCGTTCTGAATCGCATAGACCGCCCTAAAGACAGCCTTTTTGATGGAGTCTGCTCCAGCGGCATAACCGTGGCCACGCATCAGAACAAAATATTGCAAACCCATTGATTGGGATAAGGCATTACCCAACTCCACATTACTGACAAACATATCGGTATCTGGATTAGGTTTTGCAAAATTACGAATTTCAAATATCGGTGCGCCCTCGCCCAAAAAAGAACTCATGTGATACACCGGTTTTAAGGGGGTTCCAGTCAAACCATAAGGCAAGATCGGTGGTGCATGTCCATGAATCACTGAATTGATATCGGGACGATTTTTTAGAATGCCACTATGAATAAATCGTTCGCCATATGCAACCCGAGTGTCGCCATTGAGCGCCTTACCATTCATATCGAACTCTATGATGTCCTCGACCTTAACAGTCGACGGCGCAACACTTCTCGCTAGAAAGAAAGTATTGGGATTGGCAGGATTACGAACGCTAATATGGCCATAGCCATCAACTGCATTTTGGTCATACAAAATATGATTAGCAATCACCAATTCTTCAATGGCTACTTTGACCTTAGGATCTTGCTCCATCTGCTCTTGCACGGAGGCAGCATGAGTCTGCGCAATACCGAGCAACATCAATGAAATCAGAATTCTTTTCATCACTCCACCTTGCCAATCTTTCTGACGATCTCACCCATCTGCGCAGATTCTTTATCCCAGTAGACTTTAAATTCGGGAGCATCTAGATATTGAATGGGACTTCCTGCGCCATTAATCACAGAGCGTACTCGCTCATCCGTTGAGGCTTGCTTAGCAGCTTCACGTAGCTTATTAGTGATGTAGTCAGGAGTAGCACTAGGCACAAATAATCCAGCCCACTGCGAGAACTCAATCTTCACACCCATTTCTTTAAAGCTGGGTACCTCTGGCATGCTAGCCAATCTGCCATCCCCCCAATGGGCTAAAGCACGTACCTTGCCTGCTTTAATTTGCTGAACTATCGAGGATGGCCCAGTAGCAATCGCATCCACCTGTCCGCCCAATAAGCCCACAATCGCAGGCCCAGCACCCGTATAAGGAATATGCACCATGTAGAACTTTTCAGAAGACTTGAGCATCTCCATTGGCACGTGCATAGTTCCATAGTTTCCTGAAGAACCAAAGTTGTATTTACCAGGATTAGCGCGCATTGCAGCTACAAAAGCTTTGTAATCTTTCCAAGGACTATCTGCGCGCACCACTAATACGGTTGGATCAGCAGTAAAACGGGCAATCGGTTTGAGTTGATTCAACTGAAAAGATTGCTCGCGCCCGACTACTTTGTCAGCTTCGGGAATAATTGAAATGGAAGATAAAGCCATCAAGATGGTGTAACCATCTGGTTTTGATTTAGCCACTGACGCCATACCAATACCACCACCTGCACCCGCCTTATTTTCCACAATCACCGGTTGACCCAAGATACGGGACAGCGCTTCAGCCACCGGTCTACCTACGGCATCGGCTACACCACCCGGAGGAAATGGCACGACCATGGTGATCGACTTGGTGGGCCAAGGCTCTGGGGTCTGGGCAAACGCAGAAATTGCCCAACAAGATAATGCGATACAGCCCAACAAACGGCTAACTTGGTATTTTTGTCTCATTTTGTCTCTAAACCGTAATTTCGTTATTATTTATGCTCTTTATCCTACTACAAGAATCATCACAATCAACTAGGGTTAGTCTAGACATAACCCCCACTGGAGATAGTAATCATGAGATACGCAGCATTTTCTTTAAGCAAAGAGCCTTCCAAGACTCGGGTGGGAATCGTAGCAGCTGACGGCAAGACTGTACAAGAGCTCGATTTAGGGATTGATGTAAGTGAAGACGGCATTGTGGCCATCCTTAAATCAGATCTGGCTGGCAAATTACCCCAGCCCATTGCGACGCATGCCTTGAGTGATATTCGTTTACTCGCCCCTGTTCCAAGACCTCGTAGAAATATTTTCTGTGTTGGCAAAAATTATCATGAGCATGCTAAAGAATTTTCTAATAGCGGATTTGATGGCAGCGCTAAACCAGGCGAGGATATTCCAAGCCATGCCATTTTCTTTACCAAGCCGCCGGAGTCTGTCACCGGCCCAAATACTAATGTCATTATTCCGACTGCAGTATCTACCTGCATCGACTACGAAGCAGAGTTAACGATTGTGATTGGTAAAAGCGGCAAAGGGATTAGCGAAGCGGATGCCATGAAACACGTCTGGGGTTACACCGCTATTAATGATGTGACAGCCCGCGATTGGCAACAACGTCATAAGCAATGGTTCCTTGGCAAGAGTTTTGATACCTTCTGTCCAATGGGCCCCTGGGTTGTGACCGCAGATGAAGTCAATGCCGAAGATATTTCTGTGAAATGCTGGGTCAATGGTGAGTTACGCCAAAACTCCAATACCAAAGATCTGATCTTTGATATTCCGAACATGATTGCCACTGTCTCAGCCGGTATTACGCTTTACCCTGGCGATCTGATTGCCACCGGGACGCCCGTGGGTGTTGGCATCGGATTTAAGCCGCCGAAGTATTTAGTCAATGGCGATGTCGTAGTGGTTGAGATGGGCGGCATTGGCAAACTTGAAAATACCTTTGTTGCGGTCTAAGTAAGTCAACTGATATTGACTTAAAAAGAAAGCCACCCTCTGAACTGACCCCCAGTAGTTGGACAGTTTAGTTAGGTTAGCACGAGGGATTGAGTTCGGTATTGCACCGGGCTCAATCCCTTTAGTTTTTGCTTGATTCGATCATGGTTGTAGTAGTG